>JANYAF010000095.1 GCA_025355175.1 Deltaproteobacteria bacterium
CTTGACAGTCCATCTTGATGCTGCCCTCAGAGGCGCGATAGACGCCGGTGATTAAATTAAAAACGGTGGTCTTGCCCGCGCCGTTGGGACCGATAACGCCTACAAGTTCATGCGGCTCAATAGCGAAATTGAAATCGGATACGGCGCAAAGGCCCGCGAAGCGGTGTGTAAGTTTTTGTATTTCAAGCAGAGGCATCGGAGGCCTCCTTTTTCTTGCGCCGCCACAGTTTTTCCGTCACTAAATCCCGCAGCGGCATAAACAGGCGGATTTCTTTCATGCCCATGATTCCGCGTGGACGATAGATCATCAAAAGCACCAGCATCAGTGGCATGAGCACCATCCGCCAGATACCCAACGGACGCAGGACTTCCAGAAGGATCGTGTAAATAACCGCGCCGATGATCGATCCGGCAATGGACGCGATGCCGCCGAGATAAACCATGATCAGAAGATCGGTGGATTTGAGAATGTCGAACATGCGCGGGTTGATAAATTGCAGCGCGTGGGCGAACAGGCCTCCGGCAATGCCCGCGAAAAAAGATGAAACGACAAAGGCAATGATTTTGACCTGACGCGTGTTGACGCTCATCAGCTCACTGGCGATTTCATCTTCGCGGATGGATAAAACGCCGCGCCCGAAATTGGAATAGACCAGGTTGCGGATCACCCAGACGCTAAGCGCCGTCCAGAAAAAGACCCACGGCAGCGTGGTGAGCTTTTCCATGCCCAAAAGACCGCGCGGCCCGCCAACGGCGTCGATGTTTTCCAGAACGGATTTCACAATCATACAGAAAGCCAGCGTGACAATGGCCAGGTAATCGCCGCGTGTTTTAAAAGAGGGTATGGCCACAAGAAATCCGACAAGCGCCGCGCCGATGCCGCCAGCCAGTATCGCCAGAGGGAAAAGCAAGTTTTGAGCGCCCGGCGGAAAAACATGAACCGTTAAGAGGGAGGCAACGTAAGCGCCGATGGCCATGAAACCGGCATGGCCGACGGAGAATTCCCCCATGTAACCGTTGATGAGATTCAGGCTGATGGTGAGAATGATGTTGATGCCGACGTAAATTAAAATCAGTTGCAGATATAAATCCAGAAAGTCAAAAGCCGAGGCTGCCATGCAAAACACGAGACCCGCGATCATGAATACCGGCCAGAAATATTTGTTGCCGGTGAGTGTTTGCCAGCGAGTAAGCATTGCGTAATATGCGGCGGAGAGTTTGGACATAGCTACACCTTTTGCGGCTGGGGCTTGCCCAGGATGCCGTAAGGCCTGACGATCAGCAGAACCAGCAGCAGCGTGAAGGCCACAAAGTCACGGTAGGTGGACGGGAAAAATGCGCCTACCATAATTTCCACCGCGCCCAGAATGAAGCCGCCGATCATTGCGCCGCGGATATTGCCGATGCCGCCGACCACGGCGCAGATAAATGCTTTCCAGCCGACCATGATGCCCATGTAAGGATCGATCACCGGATAAGCCAAACCATACATCACGCCGGCCGCACCGCCCAGGCCCGTGCCGATGGCAAAAGTAAGAGAGATGATTTTATTTACCGGCACGCCCATCAGCGGGACGATTGTCTTGTCCCAGGAAATGGCGCGCATGGCCATGCCCGCTTTGGTTCGCTGAACGATAAAATCCAGAATCAGCATCAAAACCAGTGAAAGGATAATGATGATGATCTGCAACGAGGAAATGGAAAGCGCGCCGAACGTCCAGGTTGTGTTTTCCAGAAGCGGCGGAATGTGTTTGGGGTAGGGTGAAAGCGCCAGTGTGAAGTTCTCCAGAAAGAGGCCGACACCCAGCGCGGTGATAATGGCGGAGACGCGCGGAGCGTTGCGCAGCGGCTTGTAGGCCAGCCGTTCGATGATCACGCCCAGGCAGGCCACCCCCAGCATGGATAAAAGCAGGGTCGGGACAAAGGACAGGTGAAAATAGACGGCCAGAAGAAAGCAGAAAAAAGCGCCGACCATGAATAGATCGCCGTGGGCAAAGTTGATCATCGTCAGAATACCATAGACCATGGTATAGCCCAGGGCGATCAGCGCATAGATACTGCCTAGTTGCAGAGCGTTGAGGGATTGTTGGATGATGTAGGTCATAGAATTGCGTATACCACTGTAAATCAAAGCGCTATCTTTGTTGGCTTCGTCGTCGGCGTCCTCAACGTATTGTCATATACGCCTCCGGCGCCTCCTCCTTGCCGCCTCGATATCATCTTTGATTTAAATGGTATTAATATATCCTTCCTTTCTCATTTTGTCATGCCGGACTTGATCCGGCATCCAGGAATTATTATTGAGACTGGATACCGGCCTGCGCCGGTATGACGACTTTTTGGCGGCTTAAATAAAATGTTCCTCAGACAAGGCGGGCGAAGCTTTAGGAATGAGGCCTACTTTTATGTAGGTCGCAGTGACTAAAGCTGAAGCGCAACGCCGTATGGGGACATTTTAGAAAGCCGTCATGGTTTGGCGTTCGCAAACCATGTAAACTTCCCATCCTTTATTTTTAAAATCACGGCGCTCTTGACCGGGTCGCCGGAGCCTTCCTTGAATTGCATGTTTCCGGTCACGCCTTCATATTGCGGGATTCTGGCCAGCGCGTCACGCACAGCCTGGCGGTCATTCTTCCCTGCGGTTTTGAGTGCCTGCCACAGCAATCCGAATGAATCATAGGTCAGAGCAGCCACGTCATCCGGCGTGGTTCCATATTTCGTCTTATAGCTCGCGATAAATTTCTTCGTTGCATCAGTCGATGCGTCGGCGGCGTAATGCGTGCTGAAATAATAATCATTGCAGTCCTTGCCGCATAGTTTCACCAGTTCTTCGGAACCCCAGGAATCGGAACCGATAAACGGTACGGTGATGCCCAAGCGCTTGGCCTGCTGGATCTGCAGAGGCACTTCGCTGTAATAGTTGGGCAGGAAAATCAGTTCCGGAGCGGCTTGTTTGATTTTGGTCAACTGGGATGAAAAATCCTTATCGTTGGTGGTATAGGTTTCAAACGCGACCACCTTGCCGCCGTTTTTCTCGTAGACGTCTTTGAAAATTTCGGCGATGCCTTTGTTGTATTCGGAAGCAACATCGTAAAGAACCGCCGCCTTTTTCAGCTTGAGGTTGTCCAGCGCGAATTTGGCGAGTACGCCTCCCTGAAACGGATCAATGAAGCAGGCGCGGAAAACATATTTTTTGGAAGCTCCCGTTTTGGAGTCCAGCGTGGCTTTCGGCGCGGTGGACCAGGGGGTGATCAGGACAACTTTGGCTGATTCAGCAATTTCGGCGGCAGGCAGAGTATACCGGCTGACGTTCGGGCCGACAATCGCTGTAACCTTTTGCTGCGTAATCAGCTTTTGGGCGGAGGATGCCGATTGATCAGCCTTTCCGGCGTTGTCCTCGATAATTAATTTGATTTTATATTTTTTGTCGCCCAACTGAATTCCGCCGGTGTCATTAACTTCCTGCACGGCCATCTCCGCTGCGTTTTTGCAGGATGCGCCCACGGCCGGAACATCGCCGGTCAGCTCGGCAATGACGCCGATTTTGATTTGGGAAGAATCATCTTTGCTGCAGCCGCAAATGCCCAGCGAGAATATAACCAAAAGTACAACAAGGATTACTAATTTTTTCATGGAAGGTCTCCTGTTTTGCTTCGATATTTTATCCAAAACTTATAAGGTAAGGTTATGGACGTGTCAATGGAAATATTGTCGGTGGACTGCTCTGACACGTTCAAGACGGTTTGAGCCCCCATCGTAAGGAGGTTGTTCGTCTAACCAGTTCATCGTAAAGTTTTTCCAGCGGCCTGGCTGTTTCGGCCCCCTCGATCTTTGCGACTGCGGCCGCTACCGCCTCGATCGTTGACATTCCGTCTGAACGATGTTGCTCCCGCAGCCGGTCTCTACTGCAAGTTGGGTCAG
>JANYAF010000144.1 GCA_025355175.1 Deltaproteobacteria bacterium
TCCTGCTATCTTTCTCGTGCTTTTTTACCATCTGGGTACCTCCTGTTGGGTATTGGGTTATTCGCGTATCCCTTTATACAACAGGTATCCCAGATGGTTCATTTGATTTTTTTGTTTTGATGTGCAAGATTCAGGTATTAAGTTAACAGCGTCCCCGTGTGTGCTTGGAATCGAAGTTTCACTAACCACTCTTTTTGATTGATTCTCACCCTGAAATGAACTATTAATTTTTAAGATGATTCATTATCATGCAAAGGCGGCCTGCGATTAATTCTTATCAGCTTATTTTGCAGTCAACAAACCCCTGTCATCGAAGGAAAATGCCTTCTATAAGGCTTGACGGGGGATTTTCCCTTTTGTCGCTAAAAGTCAATAAAAGGAGTTGATCGACATGAATATTTTAAAAAAAATCCTGATTGTCATCATCGCTTTAGCGGTCTTTATCAGCATCGCCGGCTTCCTTATTCTTCCCGCCGTTCTTAAACCTGTCCTGACTAAGAAGATTTCCGAGGCCTTGAACCGGGAAACGTCTATCGATCAGATTAAAATCAACCCTTTTGCTCTTTCCGCAACGATCAAGGGATTTAAACTGGCCGATCCCGGAAAGAATGGGCCGTTTATCACCTTTGATGAGCTCTACGTCAACGTCAATGTCCTGACGTCCATCTTCAGGCGGGCTTTGATTCTGGAGGAGATACGTCTTGATAAACCTTACATTGGCGTCACGCGCAAGGCCGACGGGTCCTATAATTTTTCCGACCTGATTCCAAAAGAGGAAACCAAAAAAGAAGAGCCGACCAAACCTTTTCTTTTTTCACTCAACAATATTAAGATTACGGGCGGAAATATTGATTTTCGAGACCTGCCCAATAAAACCGACCATACAATACGGGACCTTAATCTCTCGGTTCCTTTTGTTTCCGATATCGATTACTACATGAAAAATTATGTCGAACCTAAATTTTCGGCCATCGTGAATGGCCAGACCGTTTATGCCGCCGGGAAGACCCAACCTTTTCGGGCATCGCGGGAAACCAGCTTTGATATTGACATCAAGGATATTGATGTCCCCTTTTATTTGCAATATGTGCCTGTGAAGATGAATTTCAAACTCACGGAGGCGCGGTTGGACACCAGGATTCAACTGAACTTCATCATACACGAAGGCAAATCGCCCGAATTGAAACTGACCGGCCAGGCCGTCTTAAGAAAAGTGACTCTGGACGATTTGCAGGGAAATAAGATCCTGCGACTTCCCGCTCTCACGGTGAATCTCGTCTCCGTCGAACCGTTTATTCCCAAAGTTCATTTGGCTAAAATTGCGCTCGATACCCCTCAACTGGTGATCCGGCGAGGCAAGAAGGGCGCTGTCAACCTGCTCAATCTTGTCGGGCCTAGTAAAAAAGATGAGCAAACCAAACCGCCGGCCACTCAGGGCAAGCCCGATAATGGGGCTAAGAAGAAAACAGAACTGATCCTCCTTGTTGACAATTTTCTGATCGACAAAGCCGACATAACCTTCCTCGACTCGCAACCGTCTCAGCCGGTGAAAATCGAGATCAATCCCTTACGCCTGAGCGTGTCCAATCTCTCCTTGAAGAAGGGAAACTTAGCCGGTGTTGACCTGGCTTTGGTGATTGATAAAAAAAGCGACATTACCGTGAAAGGCCCGGTCAGCATCGACCCGCTGGCCGCCAATCTGTCTCTGGAAGTGAAGAACCTGTTCATCCGACCATTCCAGCCATATTTCCCAGAATCCGTTCAAATGGATGTCACGCATGGTTCCATCTCGACTGCCGGGAAAATTGCGTTGAACCTGGATGCGAAAAGCAAACCCAGCGTCAAATATGCGGGCAATCTTTCCGTCGACAATCTGGCAACCATTGACAAGGCTAACTCTCATGATTTTCTGAAATGGAAGCAACTGAATTTCCAGTCTCTCGCGGCAGGCTATAATCCGCTCTATGTGGACATCAAGGAAATCTCGCTTAAAGATTTCTTTGCTAAAATCGTCATCAATCAGGGTGGCAGCACCAATATCCAGGATATTTTCAGCGCGCCGAAAAAAGAAACGGACACGCCGAAAACGACACAGGAGACACTGCCTCCTGCGGAAGTCAAGAGCGCAAAACCGACCGAGAAGCCGCCGGATATCAAGATCGGCAAAGTGAACTTTCTGGGCGGCACGGTTGATTTTGCCGATAACAACATCAAACCGAACTATCGGGTGACCATGCTCAACCTCAAGGGCAGCGTCACAGGATTGTCATCGCAGGAAATCTCCCGCGCCAGGGTGGATTTGACAGGAAATGTCGGTTACGGCTCTTCCCTTGCAATCGCCGGCACCGTGAACCCGCTGAAAAAAGACCTTTTCGCCGATATTAAAATAAGCGTTAAAGATCTTGAAATGAGTCCCGTCACACCCTATACCAGCAAATTCCTGGGCTATCCCATTATCAAGGGCAAGCTCAATTTCGAAGTGTCCTACCTGATCGATCAGAGAAAGCTCACCGCCGGAAACAAAGTTTTCTTTGACCAGTTGACCTTCGGCGATAAAGTGGACAGCCCCGACGCCATTAAAGCCCCGGTGGCGCTGGCGGTCTCCCTTTTAACCGACCGCAAAGGACAGATCAATCTGGATATTCCGTTGTCCGGAAGCCTTGATGACCCGAAATTTAAAATCTGGCCGATTGTCTGGCAAATTCTGGTCAACCTGATTACCAAAGCCGTCACGGCCCCCTTCTCGCTTTTGTCCTCTCTGACCGGAGGTGGAGAGGAAATGAGCTTTGTCGAATTTGACTATGGCAGCGCCGGACTGCCGGAGGCGGGGCTTAAAAAAATCGACGCCCTGGCCAAAGCGCTTAACGACCGGCCCAATATCAAGCTGGAGATTGAATCCTATGTTGATCACGCGCAGGATAAAGAAGCTCTGAAAAAAGCCGAGTTCGACCGTCAGATCAAAACGCAAAAGCTCAAAGAAATGATCGATAAGGGTCAGTCACCTGTGCCGCTTGCGGAACTTACGATTGCTCAGGCTGAATATGAAAAATATCTGACCCTGGCCTATAAAGCGGCCAAGTTTTCCAAACCACGCACAGCGCTGGGTGTCGCCAAAGCCTTGCCGCCGCCGGAAATGGAAAAACTGATCCATGACAACATTGCCATCACGGAGGATGATTTGACGGAACTTTCGGCCAAACGCGCCCAGACCGTTCGCGAGCTGCTGCTGGAGAAGGGCAAAGTCGAACCGGCGCGGATATTTTTAGTCAAAGCCCCGTCGCTTGCCCCTGAGAAAAAAGAAAAGGTGAAGGACAGCCGGGTCGGTTTTAAATTGAAATAAGAATTGGTAGGGGCACGCTGCGGCGTGCCCCTACGCGTGCCCCTACAAAATCCAATAACCAGGATATGGCGATCATGAAAAATATTCGATCAGCATTCAGTCTATTTTGTCTGAGTATACTGCTTGTCTCCTGCTCAACGTTCATACCGCTTCAACAAGGACAATGTCTTCCCGATTTTCCCTATCAAGACGGATGGTATGGCGGGGATGGCGCCTATTCCATCGCTCTGGATGAACGACGCACCCTCTGGCTCTTCGGCGATACGTTTGTCTCAGAAGACAAAGGCAGGAGAGACCGGATCGGCATGGATGTCGTCCTGGGAACCACGCTGGCCGTCTCCACATGCTCCACCGATCAGAAATTTTTCATTCAGTACTTTCTAAAAAAGAAAAACAGCAAATTTGTGTCTTCATTTGGCCAGGACGAATGGCTCTGGCCGCAGGACCCATTTATCGCACAGGGCATCCTGTATATTCCCCTGCTTGTTGTTCAGGGCTTGCCTGACGCCCCGCCGCCCTTCAATTTCAAAGTCGCCGGGCATAAAATCGCCCGGATAAAAGATTTCAAGGCGGACGATCCCCATCAATGGCCCGTTGACTATCTGGATTGGACTCACGCGCCGGCCTCCGGCGTTGAAGCGCTGGCCACAACATCCGTCATTCATCACAATTGCGTTTACTTTTATCCTCTCTACCGTTATGCGAAAGATAATGTCAGTATCTCCGGCAATATTCTGGCGCGGATTTCCATCGATCATTTAGACAACCCGGCAAACCATTTTGAGTATTGGACTGGGAACGGCGGATGGCAAAAAACGTTAAAACCAGGTGAAGTGAAAATTATTTTTCCCGCCGGCGTTTCCGAATTGAGCGTTCGTTATCACATGCAGGATCAGAAATGGCTGGCTGTTTACCTGTCACCCGGAAACAAGGGCGACAAACTCTTATACTCAACCGCCACAAGCCTTGAAGGTCCCTGGAGTCTTCCTGCGACTCTTATTGAAACCACCGCCGAAGTGGATCCCCGAAGTCCCCTTTATGATCAACATACATTTTGCTACGCCGGCAAAGAACATCGCCAATTCGCTCAAGACAGAAACCTCGTTGTCACTTATGTCTGCAATTCTTCCGGAGACATCAACAATCAAAATAGCTTCCTGCGCAGGAATCTTTTTCTGTATCGACCGGTGGTAAAAAGCATCCGGCGCTGATCATGGATTTTTATGCTCCGGAGCCTCACGCACTTTTGCGAAATGTTTGAAGGGAGAGCGGGTTTCTGCAGAAACGTCTTCTTTATCGCCTGTCGTGCGGATGACGCTAGACAACGGTGAGCAGCATATAGGCAATCGAAAAGCGACCACTCTCCGGGATGTAGCAGAGAATTTTGTCGCCTTCTTTTAGTTTATCGGAATGGAAAAGCTCTTCCATCATGACGTAGATGGAAGCCGCGCCCGTGTTTCCTTTATAGGTTAGATTGGTAAACCATTTTTCGTAGGGAACATGGAAGCCGATGCCGACCATCGCGTCATGAATTTTGTCGCGGAAATA
>JANYAF010000162.1 GCA_025355175.1 Deltaproteobacteria bacterium
GAGGACAGGTTGTGTCTAAGCCCGGTTCGATTACACCCCACACAAAATTTGAAGCGGCTGTTTACGTCCTGACCAAGGAAGAAGGCGGACGACATACCCCATTTTTCTCCGGTTATCGTCCGCAGTTTTATTTCCGGACAACGGACGTGACGGGAGTTGCGACGCTTCCCGAGGGTGTAGAGATGGTTATGCCCGGTGATAACGTCAAAATGAATATTGAATTAATTATGCCCATCGCCATGGAAGAGCAATTAAGATTCGCTATACGCGAAGGCGGCAGAACAGTTGGTGCCGGTGTCGTAAGCAAGGTTATTGAATAGAAACTGGAAATAGGTTATCCGATCAATGAAAGAACAAAAGATAAGAATTCGTCTCAAAGCTTACGATTATAAACTGCTGGATCGTTCTGTTGAAGAAATAGTGGACACTGCAAAAAGGACCGGTGCGCGTGTCGCCGGTCCCATACCTCTTCCTACGGAAATCAATAAATACTGTGTCAATCGTTCACCGCACGTGGATAAGAAGTCCCGGGAGCAGTTCGAAATTCGCACACATAAAAGATTGATTGATATTGTTGAGCCGACGCAAGCCACCGTGGATGCATTGATGAAACTGGATCTATCGGCGGGAGTGGATGTCGAAATAAAGGCGTAGGCGTTGAATAACGGCGGTGGAAAGTGGTCTCAAATGTTGCCATTTTCCAGAATGTTGAATATCGTGGCTCTTTTTATATAGAAGTTGGATGATAATGAACAAGGGAATCATTGGAAAAAAATTGGGGATGACGCAGGTATTTGCTGAGGATGGCGCTGCTGTCGGTGTTACGGCCATTGAGGTTGAACCGTCAGTTGTTGTTCAGGTGAAGACAAAAGAGAAGGATGGCTATGATGCCATTCAAATCGGGTACGGTCGCGTGAAACAAAAGAATGTCACGAAACCGCTTCAGGGCCATTTTAATAAAGCAAATAAAGGTTTTTTCCGTATTGTTAAAGAACTTCCTGGTGAAGCCGGGAAATACGAAGTCGGGCAGGAAATAGTCTCTGATATTTTTCAAGGGGGCGACTATGTCGATGTGGTTGGAACATCGAAAGGTAAAGGCTTCCAGGGTGTTATAAAAAGACATGGTTTCCACGGCGGCCGGGCGACTCACGGTTCCATGTTTCACAGGGCTCCGGGTTCCATTGGCGCCAGCGCTGATCCGGCGCGTGTCTTTAAAGGAACAAAAATGGGCGGTCATATGGGTGCTGTTCGTAAAACCGTTCAGAATATTCAGATCTGGCAAGTGCGTCCTGATAGAAATTTATTGTTATTGAAAGGTTCCATTCCCGGCAGTAAAAACGGCTATGTGATCATTAAACAGGCCCGGAAAAAAAGTGCGTAAATCAGTGGAGTTATAAACATGGCAGTCGCAGATGTTTTTGATATTGAAAAGAAGAAGGTTGCAGAGGTCGAGTTGAACGACGCTATATTTGGCGCTGAAGTCAACGAAGCAACGATCCATGATGTTGTCAAGATGCAACTGGCATCGCGCCGGTCGGGTACATCTTCCACCAAGGGGAGAAGTGATGTCCGTGGCGGCGGGAAAAAGCCCTGGCGTCAAAAAGGAACCGGCCGCGCCCGTTCAGGGAGTTCACGATCGCCAATCTGGAGAGGGGGCGGTATCGTTTTCGGGCCTCAACCTCGCGATTATTCATACAGCGTTCCTAAAAAAGTGCGGAAGAGAGCTCTTATCTCCGTACTCAGCATGAAAGTAAAGGAAGAAAAAATGACGGTTCTGCGGAATTTCCCGATGGAAACGTTCAGTACGAAAGCCTTTAAGAAAGTGGTCGATCTCTTCGGTCTGAAAAAAACACTTTTTGTTATCGATCAGGACAATGCCGTTCTGATGAAGTCATCGCGCAATTTAAAAAATGTAAAAATGATTCGGTCGGAAGGAATCAATGTTTATGATGTATTGAAATATGAACATCTGGTCCTTCTTGAACCCTCTATAAAAAAAATTGAGGGGGCATTGCTGGCATAATGGAACTACATCAGATTATTAAAAAGATATTAGTTACGGAAAAGAGTAACATAGACCGCGAAGCAGCGAATAAGTATCACTTTGAAGTTAATCGCAAGGCCAACAAAGTCGAGATTGGTAGTGCCGTGGAAAAGTTATTTAAAGTAAAAGTTGCCGATGTCCATGTCTTACATGTTTTAGGCAAAAGGAAACGAACGGGAAAGGTTACCGGACAGAAGAGTTCCTGGAAAAAAGCAATTGTGACTTTAGCTGCAGGCAGCCGTATTGAAATCGCCGAAGGCGTATAGAACGATTTAAGGATTAAGCAAATGGGAATTATCAAGTATAAACCGACATCACCCGGCAGAAGATTTCAGAGTGTCTCGGATTTTGCAGAGATTACGTCAACGGAGCCGGTAAAAAGCCTTTTAAAGCCGATCAAGAGAACAGGCGGTCGAAATAATTATGGTCGGATCACGGCGCGTTACATTGGTGGCGGTCACAAGCGTAGATATCGGATGATTGATTTCTGTCGCAATAAGACGGACATTCCGGCAAAAGTAGCGGCCATTGAGTATGATCCAAACCGGTCGGCCAGAATTGCATTGCTCAACTATCGTGACGGTGAAAAAAGATACATTGTAGCGCCGGCGCAGATCAATGTTGGTGATGTTATTGTCAGTGGTGCAAAAGCGGATATCAAGCCGGGCAACGCCATCCCTTTGAAGCACATACCGCTGGGCTCATTAATTCATAACGTTGAATTAAAAGTAGGTCGTGGCGGACAGTTGATTCGGTCTGCAGGCGCCTATGGCCAGTTGATGGCTAAAGAAGGCACATACGCCCAAGTGAGACTCCCATCCGGTGAAGTCCGCAAGATATTTATTGAGTGTATGGCAACGATCGGTCAGGTCGGCAACAACGATCATGAAAATATCAGCATCGGTAAAGCCGGAAGGACAAGATGGCTAGGCAAGACACCCCATGTGCGTGGTGTGGTTATGAATCCGGTGGATCATCCAATGGGTGGTGGCGAAGGTAAGTCATCCGGTGGCCGTCATCCCTGTACACCTTGGGGGGTTCCGACAAAGGGACACAAAACAAGGAAGAACAAGAGAACTGATAAATATATCGTCAAGAGAAGAGGTTAATAAACCGTGGCACGTTCGATCAAAAAAGGTCCTTATATTGAAGAAAGTTTGCTCGCCAAGGTCAGGAAAATGGAAGCCGAAAGCAGCAAGAATGTGATTAAGACTTGGTCGCGGCGTTCAACCGTAACACCAGAATTAATAGGGCTCACATTTGCCGTGCATAACGGTAAAAAGTTCATTCCGGTTTATGTGACAGAGAATATGGTGGGTCATAAATTAGGTGAGTTCGCGCCGACGAGGACTTTTTATTCCCATTCCGGTGATCGGAAAACGAAGGTTCGCAAGTAATATTTTCGCGCAAACGGACAGGTTTGGAGTTGATAAGATATGGAAGCAAAAGCAGTTGCAAAATATATACGAATGTCGCCGCAGAAAGTCAGGTTAGTTGTTGATCTGATTCGCGGAAAGAAGGTGCAGGAGGCTCGTAATATCCTGCTTTATACTAGGAAGTATTCGGCGGGTATTATCGCCAAGGTGCTGAAGTCGGCTATCGCAAACGCGGCCCAGAATCCTAATATTGACGAAAATACGCTTTATGTTAAAGAGATATTTGTTGACCAGGGACCGTCGCTGAAAAGATGGCGAGCCAGAGCACAGGGAAGAGCGGCGGGAATTAAGAAGAGAACGTCACATATCACCGTTGTCGTGGATGAAAAGTAAGGAGGAACGATATTGGGTCAGAAGGTTAACCCGGTAGGCTTACGATTAGGCTACATTAAAAAGTGGCAGTCCGTATGGTTTGCCGAAAAGAATTATAGTGGAATGCTGCTTGAGGACTTAAAAGTCAGAAAATTCCTTAAGAAAAAGCTATATCACGCCGGTATTTCTCATATCGAAATTGAGCGGGCGGCCAATAAAGCGAAGGTGAATATTTATGCGGCCCGACCGGGTGTCATCATCGGGAAAAAAGGATCGGAAATAGAAAAGCTCAAAACGGAAATTGAAAAATTTTCGAAGGCTGAAATTATTATTAATATTTTAGAGGTCCGGAAACCCGAAACGGATGCCCAACTAGTAGCCGAGAATGTCGCGATGCAATTGGAAAGACGAGTTGCTTTCCGCAGGGCGATGAAAAAGTGCGTCGGTTATGCCCTGAAGTTTGGCGCCAAAGGTATTAAAATAACCTGTTCCGGACGCTTAGGCGGCGCTGAAATTGCCCGCTCGGAATGGTACCGCGAAGGTCGAGTTCCGCTGCATACATTGCGTGCCGATATTGATTACGGGTTTATTGAAGCCCATACGGCTTACGGTTTGATCGGCGTTAAAGTTTTAATTTTTCACGGAGAAGTTTTGCCCACAAAGAATGAAAAACAGTAACGATTCCAACATTGGACACTTCCCGACACGGAGAGAGTGTTGTGAAGGTAAACGGGAGTTTTAAATTATGTTAATGCCAAAACGGGTAAAATATAGAAAATTGCAGAAAGGCCGCATGGGAGGAAAGGCGACCAGAGGTGGTTCCATTGCCTTTGGCGACTATGGATTACAAGCGGCTGAATGCGGATGGGTCTCCGCGAGGCAGATAGAAGCGGCGCGTGTTGCAATGACTCGTTATGTGAAGCGCGGCGGTAAAATCTGGATTCGGGTATTTCCGCACAAATCCATCACGAAGAAGCCTGCTGAAACTCGAATGGGTAAGGGTAAGGGAGCGCCGGAAGGATGGGTGGCGGTGGTCAAACCCGGTTCGGTTCTCTACGAGATGGAAGGTGTAACCAAAGAAGTAGCCAAAGAAGCATTTCGCCTAGCATCGCATAAACTGGCCATTTCGACAAAGTTTTTATCAAGGGAGATATCTGATGAAAATTAGTGAAGTCAGAGGTCTCGGTATTAACGAGCTTCAAATAAAAAATAGTGAATTAGTGGAAGAACTGTTTCGGTTGAAGATTCGGCATTCATCGGGTCAACTCGAATCAACCGCGACGCTGGGCCGCCTCCGTAAGGATATTGCCCGTATCGCAACGGTGCTGAAGGAAAAGGAGGCCGCAAATTAATATGGCTGAAAAAAGCAATAAGCGCACGATTAAGGGCGTAGTGATCAGTGATAAAATGGACAAAACCATTGTGGTGAAAGCCGAAAGATTGGTTAAGCACTCTGTGTTTCACAAATATGTCCGCAGGCATGACAAATACAAAGCCCATGATGAACAGAATCAATGCAAAGCGGGGGATACCGTGTTAATCATTGAGGCGCGGCCGATGAGTAAAGACAAACGCTGGCGGATGCTGGAAATTCTGGAGAGAGCGAAATAGAAACTTGGCTTTATAAGCAAGTAGCTTGTTATAATGGAGTTTATTTTATGATTCAGATGCAGACAATTCTAAATGTTGCCGACAATTCCGGCGCCAAGAGAGTCGCTTGTATTAAAGTGCTTGGCGGATCGAAGCGGCGTTACGCCTCCTTAGGCGATGTCATCGTCGTTGCAGTGAAAGAGGCGATTCCGAATTCCAAAGTGAAAAAAGGTGATGTGATGAAAGCGGTCATCGTCCGCACCGTGAAAGAAGTGAAACGGCCGGATGGTTCTTATCTCAAGTTTGATGACAACTCCGCTGTTCTCATTAGCAATCAGATGGAACCGATCGGGACAAGAATTTTTGGACCTGTTGCCCGTGAACTGAGAGCAAAGCAGTTTATGAAGATTATATCTCTGGCTCCAGAGGTTTTATAAGCCTGTTTTGAAGAGGGGAAAAATGAGTTTAGGCAGATTGAAAAAAGGAGATATGGTTAAAGTTCTTGCCGGTAAGGACAAAGGGAAGACCGGAAAGATTCTGAAAGCTATACCCGAGAAAAACAAAGTGGTCGTCGAAAAGATCAACGTGATCAAGAAGCATAAAAGGCCTGATCAAAAAAGTAAAGGTGGTGTCGTGGAAAAAGAGGCGGCGATGTGTGTCTCCAAGGTCAGCATCATTTGTGGCAAGTGCAAAGAAGCGACCAGAATTAGAAATCGCATCCTCGATGACGGCAAGAAGATTCGTATCTGTAGCAAGTGCAACGACGTAATCGATGTGGGTTAAGAAAAAATGGCAAGATTAAAGGAATATTATTTAAAAACAGTAGTGCCGGCTCTGGTCAAGGAATTTGACTACAAAAATCCCATGCAAGTGCCCAAGATGGATAAAATTGTTGTCAATATGGGTTTGGGAGAAGCCGTTTCCAATGTAAAAATTATTGACGGCGCCGTGCAGGAAATGGCGATGATCACAGGACAAAAGCCGGTGATCACGAAAGCGAAAAAATCTATAGCAACATTTAAACTTCGCCAAGGCATGCCGATTGGCTGCTCAGTGACCTTACGAAAAGAAGTCATGTATGAGTTTTTTGATCGTCTGGTGAACGTAGCGTTGCCGAAAGTTCGAGACTTTCGGGGAATATCGCAAAGTGCGTTTGACGGCAGGGGAAATTATTCCATTGGCCTTCATGAACAAATAATTTTCCCGGAAATTGAATATGATAAAATCGAAAAAGTCAAGGGGATGAATATTACTATCGTAACGACGGCTCGGACGGATGAAGAAGCCCGTGTGCTGCTGAAATTGATGGGTGTCCCCTTCAAGAATTAAACGAGGAAGCTCCGGAGGAATTTCGCGTGGCAAAAAAGTCATTAATAGCAAAAGCAAATAGAAAACCGAAATTTTCGGTCAGGGAGTATAACCGCTGTCAGATTTGCGGCCGGCCCCGAGCGTATTATAGAAAATTTGAAATGTGTAGAATATGTTTGAGGAAACTTTCCTTGCAAGGCGAGCTTCCGGGTATGATAAAATCAAGCTGGTAATTTTAGTTTAAGGAGAAAAAGCATGGGGATGACTGATCCTATTGCCGATATGCTGACAAGGATTCGAAACGGGAATAAAGCTCGTTTCAAAAATGTCAATGTTTACATGTCGCAAATGAATATGAATATTGCCAAAGTCTTGAAAGCGGCTGGATATGTAAACAACTTTGATGTTGTGAAGGATGAAAAGGGCCATCCGATGCTGAAGATCACCCTCAAATATCCGGATGCAAAACGTACGGTGATAACGGACATCAAAAGAGTCAGCAAGCCTGGGCGAAGAGTATATGTTGCCGCTGATAGCATCCCGAAAGTGCTCAACGGTTTTGGTATTTCGATTCTTTCAACTTCACGCGGTGTCATCACCGATCAGGAAGCCAGAGAATCCAATGTCGGCGGCGAAGTTCTTTGTAATGTTTGGTAATTAACTTTATATTTTAAACGGGAGTTCTTGTTCATGTCGAGAATAGGTAAAAAACCGATCACTTTCCCCAAGAATGTGAAAGTCAGCCAAAGTGCCGGTATTGTTAAAGTCGAAGGGCCCAAGGGCACGTTATCTTCGAAATTGCCCGATGGCATTTCGATGGTCGTTTCCGAAAATAATTTGGCCATCGAACGAAAATCAGAGGAGCGCCTTGTTCGCTCATATCACGGATTAGCCAGAACGTTGATCAACAATATGGTGACCGGCGTCAGCACCGGCTTTGAAAAGGGGCTGGAGATATCCGGCGTTGGTTATCGTGCGGAAGTTACCGGTTCGACCTTGAAAATGGTTTTAGGTTTTTCCAGTCCTGTGGAATACAGCATTCCCAAAGGGATCGATGTGAAGGTCGATAAACAGATTAATCTGGTTGTTTCCGGAATTAATAAGGAACTTGTTGGCCGGGTAGCCTCAGAAATTCGGTCGCTGAAAAAGCCGGAGCCTTACAAAGGCAAAGGCATTAAGTATGTTGGCGAGCACATCAGGCGCAAGGTTGGAAAATCAGCAGGCGCTTAAGTAAACTATTAAATATTTTCACATTGCCTTAAAGAGGTGAAACTTTGGCTTCCAAAAAGACACTAAAAATTAGAGAAAAGAGAGAAAAAAGAGTAAGGGGCAGATTTAGCGGAACTCAGGAAAGACCGCGTCTTTCCGTATTTCGGTCGGCCAAGCATATTTATGCTCAAGTGATAAACGATGTTGAATGCAGTACTTTAGCTACAGCTTCAACTTTGAGCAAAGAAATAGCAGAAAAAATAAAAGGCAAGAAGAAAGAGGAAGTGGCTAAAGAAGTGGGGAAATTAATTGCATCACATTTAAAATCTCTGGGAGTGAATAAAGTCGTTTTTGATAGAGGAAGGTTTCTCTATCATGGTCGAGTAAAAGCCTTGGCTGAAGCAGCACGGGAAAATGGTTTGATATTTTAATTTCAACTTCAGTGCATAATACTCATGATAAGGGAAAAATCGTTGGATAAAAAAGAAATGAAAGATGTGGAGCTCCTTGACCGGGTTATTGCCATTAATCGAACGGCAAAGGTTGTCAAGGGAGGAAGGCGATTTCGTTTTAGTG
>JANYAF010000167.1 GCA_025355175.1 Deltaproteobacteria bacterium
CATCCGAATAATACTACAGATTCTGGCATGCGCGTATTGGACATAGAATACGGGATTTTCATTGGATTGTTTTTTAGCGACGTCCAGATCGAAATCCAGGTGGCTGTCCGATCGACGCATCAGAAAATTATAGCGGGCCGCATCCTTTCCCACCTCATCGAGCACTTCCCTGAGCGTTACAAATTCGCCGGAACGCGTGGACATGGCCACCGGCTCGCCCGCGCGTAATAAATTTACCAGTTGCACAAGAATGATTTTCAGATCATCTTTGCGGTGTCCCAGGGCCTGAATCGCGGCCCAGAGGCGGGACATATACCCGTGGTGATCCGCGCCCCAGATATCGATCAGGATATCAAAACCGCGGGCAAATTTATTTTGATGATAGGCAATATCGGCGGCAAAGTAAGTCGGAACGCCGTTTTTTCGGATAACGACGCGGTCTTTTTCATCACCGTAGGCTGTTGTTTTAAACCATAGCGTTTCGCCATCCGAATAAATAAAGCCCTGCTCTTGCAAAGAGGACAAAAGATCGCTCACGCCGTTTTCCTTGTATAATTCCTTCTCACTGAAATAGAAGTCGAAGATCACGCCGAAGTCCTTTAAATCCCGCTTGATTTCTTCAAGGATAACGCCGCCGGCAATGGCATTGAAATACGGAACTGTCTCCTCTTCGCTTTGGGTCAGATAGCGATTGCCTTCCTTTTGGATGATATCAGCGGAAACGTCTTTAATATAATCGCCGCAATAGCAGTTTTCGGGAAACTCGATTTTTTCGCCCAGGAGTTCCCGATAGCGGTACAGCACGGATTTTCCCAGATTGTTCATCTGGTTCCCGGCGTCATTGATATAATATTCCCTGGAAACGGCGTAACCGGTTGCCTGAAGCAGATTGGCCAGGACATCACCGACTACCGCACCGCGCGCATGGCCAATGTGCAGAGGACCCGTGGGATTGGCGCTGACAAATTCCACTTGAACTTTCTTCCCTTGACCCACATCAAGGCAACCATATTTTTCCTTTTGATTCAAAACATCTTGCAGTGTTTTCCGCCATAAATCGTCTTTCATCCGAAAATTCATAAAACCGGGACCGGCGATTTGTGTTTTTTCGATGATTCCTTCCGGATCAGTCAGATTTTCCTGTATGGCCTGGGCAATCTTGCGGGGATTTTGTTTGGCCTGGGACGCCAGAATCATAGCCACATTTGAGGCGTAATCGCCATGTTCGGGATTGGCCGGTACTTCGATTTCAATGTGCGACAATTCCACATCCGGCAGTAGGCCTTTTTGCGTACAAGCCGTCACGGCATTTGCGATCAGGGTAACAAGTTTATTCTTCATTATAAAGCGTAAAAACCTTTCTTATAAAAAAGTGACAAGCGGCTTTTATCATTTGCCGCGTGTCATGGCAAGCTGAACTGTTAGATTTATTGCAAACTTCAATTCTCCAATCCCTGCCATTGTTGTTCAAAGAATTGTTTGACATCCCCCATAGTCTTTTCTATATTATATTATTGTAAAATTATTGCAAACAAATGATTTTTAAGGACGTTAATCATGAAAAAAATAATACTATTGGCGCTTATTCTGATTTCATTTTTTGCTTTTCCTTTATTCAGTCATGCTTCTTATATCATTCATCTGAAGGGCGGAGGCCGGTTTATTACACCCAAATACTGGGAGGAAGATGGCCAGATTACCTTCTTTGTCAGCGGCGGAACGATGGGTATTGAGAAGGATACAGTTAGATCAATAGAGAAGTCGAAGATTGATGCTGATGATTATCAAACGAATCAGTCCAAACAAACTATTCCTAAGGGTAATCTGGCCCTGGGAAAAACAATTAAAGAAGAAATTGTTCCCCAGGCGAATGTAACAACTGTTCCAGAAGCTAATGCAAAAGAAGAAAAGGTTGATTTGAAGGATTACCAGGAGAAAATGGACAAGCTTAAGGCTGAAATAAACAAGACTCTGACGCGTATGAGGAAGGCCACAGCAAGTAAGGATCAGATTGCAAAAGATGACGCAACAGAAGAGAACCGCAGGATCTCAGCGGAAATGTGGAAACTGACTGACGAACTAAAGGCAAAAAACAAAGGCAGGCTGCCCGACGATTGGTGGGAAGGAGTCGGCAGGGAAGAACCTGCAATAAAGTAAATCTAAAAACAAAATTGATAAACCCATTAGAAAACATCCCGCCAAGCTGTTCGTTGAATTGAGTTGAGTGAATTGATGTTGGTGAGATTTGCAAGGGCTGCAGAACTGTAAAACAGGTTGATGCTGCCTGTAAGATCTATCAGCTTGCTCGTATGACCAATCGTCACGACGGAACCGTATATATTCCCCGTACCGGAACCGAAAACTCTGCCGGTTCCCCTCAGAATAACAAGCCCTTCATAGCAGAAGTTGCCGTTAATCTGAAGTGATCCGCCATTATCGACGATGATGATGCCTGCGCCGTTTACGGAGGCATTCAGGGTGGTACCGTTCGGAATGACCGTGACGGCAGGATTGACCCGCGTCCCCAGGGTGGACTGGTACAGAGGGGTTCCGGTGGTACCGCTGTCAACAATCATTTGCACAAAATCATTGTATTCGGTTTCCCGGCTGGGACCCAGCGCTTGCGTTGGACTCCCCCCCAGATGAGCGTCAACATTTCCAGTGAGGATCGGAGCCATGACCGTAAATAGACCCGATACAGCGGGCAATGTGCCGGAAG
>JANYAF010000193.1 GCA_025355175.1 Deltaproteobacteria bacterium
CTAAAAACATCCACCCCCTAAATCCCCCGCTGGCGGGGGACAAGTAAACGAGTATGAATTTATGAACAAACTATTATCACCATCTAAAACAGAAGTTTTATTCATGGGCAATGAAGCCATCGCGCGCGGCGCGCTGGAGGCAGGCGTCAGTGTCGTTTCCGGTTATCCCGGCACTCCTTCATCGGAAGTAATCGAGCGCCTCTCAGAAGTAGCATCTGAAAGAAAACTTTACGTGGAGTGGTCAACCAATGAAAAGGTGGCGCTGGAAGTGGCCGCCGCGGCGTCTTTTTCCGGTTTGCGTTCGATGTGCGTGATGAAACAAAACGGCGTCAATGTCGCCTCCGATTTTCTTTTGCATCTGGCCTCATCAGGTACACGCGGCGGAATAGTGCTTGTAGAGTGTGAAGATCCCGGCGCACTATCGAGCGTCAACGAGGGAGAATCACGCTATTTCGCGCGCATGCTGGAAGTGCCGCTACTGGAGCCGGCCAATATTCAGGAAGCCAAGGACTTGACCAAATGGGCATTTGAATTGTCGGAAAAAATCAGAAATGTTGTTATTCTGCGTTCGGTAACGCGCATGTCGCATGCCAGCGGCAACGTTATCTGCGGCAGACTGCCGGAAAAATTCCGCACCGCCCGCTTTATCAGCGACGGATCATTTATAGACCCTCTGAGAGGGCCGGTCGTCAGCACGCCGGTTGTCATCAAACATGGTCTTCAGCAGAAAAAAATGCAAACCGCGGCAGAGCTTTTTGAAAAAAGTCCTTTTAACAGTTACTCCGGTCCCAAGCGACCGGAGCTTCTAATCATCACCAGCAGCGCCTGTTTCCTCTACAGCAGGGAAGCCATTGAAATACTGGGTCTGCAAAAAAGGGTTGGGATTTTAAAACTCGGCTGCACCTGGCCTCTGCCTCAAAAGCTTTTGAAAAAATATCTGCGCCTGACTGATAAAATTATGATTGTGGAAGAAGTTCTGCCATTTCTCGAGGAAAATATCAAAGTCGCTGCTATGGGAATGCTCAAAGATACCGGCATCAAAACTTTTTACGGGAAGATGGATAAAACTCTGCCCTCGGTAGGTGAATTGAATCCCGAAATTGTTGTAGCGGCTCTGAGCAAAATAATGAAGGTCAAACCCAAATTATTGCCCGCAAGTTATATCCGCGAAATTCAAAAAGTGGCGCCGCTGATTCCACCGCGAGAGCAGACGTTCTGCCCCGGTTGTCCGCACCGCGCGTCTTTCTGGAATATCAACACAGCGCTGAAACTTGACGGCCGCGAGGGGATTGTCTGCGGCGATATCGGCTGTTACGCGATGGCAGCGCTTTGGCCGGCGATTGGTTTCCATACCGTCAGCACGCTTCATTCCATGGGTTCGGGCACGGGCCTCGCCAGTGGTTTTGCGAAGCTTTCGGCTTTCGGTCTGGATAAACCGGTCATGGCGGTATGCGGGGATTCCACTTTTTATCATGCCGTCATTCCGGCGCTGATTAACGCCCAGCATAACCGCGCGGATATTACCTTCATCGTTCTGGATAACGCCGGAACGGCCATGACCGGATTCCAGCCGCATCCCGGCATTAACGAAAGCGCGATAGGCGAACCTCTACCTGCCGTTGATATTGCTGCAATCTGCAAGGCGATAGGAGCCAAAGTTGCTATAACCGATCCTTTCGATTTAGAAGGGACAAGCAAAATTCTCACTTCTTTTATGGCCGAGCGCGGCTCATTGAAGGTGCTGATTCTGAGACAGATATGCGCTTTGAGTCCCGAAAAGAAGTGCAAGAAACAATTCCAAATGAAAGTCAATGAAGAACTATGTCTGGGTGATAACTGCGGCTGCAATCGTTTGTGTACAAGAATTTTCCGCTGTCCGGCGCTGATTTGGGACAGGATAAAAAAGAAAGCGTTAATTGACGAAGTAATCTGCGCCGGATGTGGCGTATGCTATTCTATGTGTCCGCAAAAAGCGATTATGAGAACGGAGGCGACAGGCTAATGAAGGTGTCTCTAGCGAAAGATCCAACAAACATAATCATTACAGGCGTCGGCGGACAGGGGAATGTCATGGCTTCCAGAGTGCTGGCGGGAATGCTGGTGAATGTGGGCTTTATTGTCACCATCGGTGAAACATTCGGCATGTCCCAGCGCGGCGGTTCGGTAATGAGTCATTTACGTGTATCATCAACTTCAGTTTTAAGTCCGCAGATCCCGCAGGGCAGGGCTGATATTATCATCGCACTGGAGCCGGTCGAAGCGCTTAGAGTGCTCACCAAATACGGCAATCCCGATGTTGCAGTCCTCGCCAATTCGCGCATGGTATACCCGATGGGTGTCATAACAGGCGAGTTTACCTATCCGTCTCTTGATGAAATTAGATCAATGTTCTCAAAGCTGTCGGCAAAAAACTGGATGATTGACGCCACGTCCGTGGCGGTTGAGTTGGGCAATCCAGTGTTAAGCAATATTGTCATGATCGGAGCGCTGTCGGGCGCTTCATTACTGCCGATTGACCGCCGCGTTTTTGAAAAAGAAATAACAAAAAGCATGTCCGCTGATAAGCGCCAGATAAATTTAACGGCCTTTGATGCCGGCGCAAAAATGCTTTGATATCCGATATTACTTTCTTCAATTTTAAAAAAATTGAATAGTGCTATTATGATTTTCAACTCAAGCTTGACCTTTAGGTTATCGGAAAAAGCAAAGTTCGTATATTAATTGTCAGGAGCAAAAGATGAAAAATGAAGCAGAAGAAAAGGAATTGACTCAATGGGACTGTGTTTCATTTCCCTGTGGAGATTCTTGCTGCCAACACGGTGTTGATGTCTTCGCACACGAGAGGGATCTTTTGATCTCTCTTGGTATAGCCATAGCGTCTGATTTCTCGGAGCCAAATACTGATGAAACTGGAACAATCATGTATCGAACACAGATAGGGCCGCGCGGTTGCGTTTTTCTCCTGAAAGAACG
>JANYAF010000199.1 GCA_025355175.1 Deltaproteobacteria bacterium
GATAATAATCAGAATCTTGCGGGCGGCGGGGGTGGTATGAGGCTGCCAGCAATGCCATATCTACCTCACTGGAAATGATAAATTAACTGCGAAGGAATGATTTATAGTAGAACGAACGTTCTATTGTCAAGGAAGTATTTCTTAAAGACAAAGGGCAGGCCCGATTCCACCAGTCCCTCCAGAAGCAGCAGGGCGCGAATAACCTTTTCAACCAGAATCTTGTCGGCTTTCCGGTTCTCGGCGGAGACCTTCTGAATCCATTCGGGTTGCAACGAGTCTTTGGCGATCATATCCAATTACCGGCACTATTCATTAATTGTTGCCGTTTATTTGATTCAATATCTTTTGCAACCCTTCTTTTTTATTCCTTCTTTTTGCATAGCGGAGCAATCGATCGGTGTTCACGGTATATTTCCCCAGCGCGCTTTCAAAGATATTGAGCAGTTCATGGCCCTGCAAAAAAAAGAAGATTTCCGAGTCGGCAACGAGATCCACAAGAATCTTTTCGATGGTTGGGAGGGTTGAGGCATCCGCCTCCTGAAGGGGCGCTTCGCTGACCAGGGATTTGACAATCACGGCATCCCTGCTGACCAAGACGAAATTCTCCATGATCTCCCGAGACGGCTCTTTAAAAGTGTTTTGATGGATTTCTTTGACAAAATGGAAAACGGCATCGGCGGCTTCGCGTTCCACCTCGACCAATAGGAAATCATAGCCAGTCATATGCTGAAAAAACTCTTTCAATGCAGATGTATGCCAGCAGCTGAAGGTGATCAGGGGGAATTGCTTTTTTAACCGGGCAGAAATAGTCTGCTGTTTTTTCGTCGGGACGGGCAAAAAGCAATCTGCCTGGCCCAGTGCATACATCCCGCGGCCAATTCTTTTTAATGAACCTTGCCGGACCAGCTCGTAAATCCGCCAGTTGACCGTTGTCCTTTTGATGTCGGGAAGCGTTTTTGCGAAGAAATCGGACACATCGTTGGTGGTAAACGACTCCCGGTCTTGAAAGTATTGGGATAGCGTGTCTTTATCTTTCTTAAGCCTCATGGTGCCAATATACAAATTATCGGCAAATTGTCAAGATTTTTGCCGATAATTTGATTGCTTGCAGGTGCGCTCCACTAACTCAACTGCGGCCCGAAGACGGCGGGGCTTATTCCCCTTGCGGGTATTCTCTTCGGCCCTCTTAACCCGCCGTACCGGCGCTTCTTGTACTCACGGAACCAGCCGCAGCCGTCCGTCCGGCGGTTAAAAGGGAATTTCAGCTTGACAATCACTACCAATCAGAGGTATTGATATACAGTCGCAAATCACGCTGGAGCGATTGAAGACTTACGAACAAACGACGCATCTCACCTCATCTATCAACTGATGGAACGACCTTTATGAAAGAGCTTACCCGCAGAGAATTCATCAGCACGCCGCCTAAAATTCTTGCCGTCGCTGCACTGACCGGAGCGATTGGCACAATCCCCGGCTGTTCCGGTTCCAATTCGAGCAATCCGATTAACCCGAATGTCTTGTTGCTGATCGTGGATCAAATGCAGACTCCGCCGGAGGGATACGGACCTGATGAAGGTGCGGCTCAGGGATTGAAAGAGATTCTCGGTTTTCAGCCGCTCTCTGCGGATAATCCGTTTGCGCCGTTTTTCCCCGGTTTATTACGTTTGCGGCAAAACGCCGTTATCCTGAGAAAACATTATACGGCGTCCGCCGCCTGCGTACCCAGCAGAGCCTGCATCATGACCGGTCAGTATCCGACCGTAACCGGCGTGGACCAGACGGACGGTCTTTACAAGACTACTGATGACGTGCCCTTTCTTGATCCCGAAGGCGTTCCGACCGTCGGTGACTGGTTCCGGGCCGCGGGATACACCACCCACTATTTTGGAAAGTGGCACGTGTCCGAGGCTGACGAATCAACCGATTATCTTGAGCGCTGGGGATTTTCGGATTGGGCCAGTTCCTATCCCGAACCTCATGGCGGAACCGCCGACAATCTCGGGGTGTTTCGCGATGTCATCTTCACCGAAAAGATCGGAGATTTTCTTAAGGAAAAAGGGACGGATACGTCCATGACTCCCTGGTTTGCCGTGGGTTCGCTGGTAAATCCTCATGATATCAGCGCCTGGCCGGTCAACTGGCAGGCGCCCGGAGACACCGGCGTTGTGCCATGGACGCTGCCGCCGGCCGTTCCGCCGTTCCCGCCGGTTTATCCGCCGCCGTCCATCCCGGCCATGGGCGAACAAAGCCGCATCGGTACCGTGCAGACCGTAGACGACGGAGTGGTCGTGCAAAGAAAGTTCCAGGTCGATTTGAACCCGGGCAATTTCCCCCAGGCAAACAGCGTCCTGCCCAGAACCTATGCGGAATCCCTGGACGAAAAGCCCAGTTGTCAGAAAGACTACGCTCTGAAGTGGGGACTGGCCATTGAGAGCAACACGAATGACGGACTTGAGGGGTCTCCTTATCGATCGCCTCTTCCCTTTCAGCTCCAGGGAAAGTACGCCCAGGATTGGTCAATCAGCTACAATCAGTTTTATTTCTACTGCCACTATCTTGCGGACCTGCAAATCCGGAAGATCCTGCAGGCGCTGGATGAGAATAGATTGGCCGGCAATACGATCGTTGTTTTCCTGGCCGATCACGGCGATATGACGGGGGCGCACGGCGGCATGATTCAGAAATGGCACAACGCCTACGAAGAAACGGTCAGAGTGCCGCTGGTGATATCGTCCCCTCTGGTGAATGCCGACAAACAGAATATGAGGGAGATCCTTCAGCCCACGAGCTCCATTGATCTCCTGCCGACGGTGCTGGCCCTCGCCGGACAAAATGAACCGCTGCTGCACGGCAAAATGAAGGCCATTCACGGCCAATCCGTAGTGAAGCCCTTTCCGGGAGCGAACCTGTCGTCACAGGTTAAGGGGGCAAGCGTGGGGAACATTCTCGGGCCCGACGGACAACCGCGTCCCGGCGTTTTCTTTATGAGCAACGACACGATAACGGAACTCGGCCCCAGCAAAGCCAAACAGGCCCTCTATGACAAATATATCGAGAACGTCGAGGCACGGATCGCCCAGGGATATCTCCTGGCTTCCGGACCGGTGCGGCAGCCCAATCATGTGCGGGCCCTGTGCACCGGAAGCTGGAAGATCGTTCACTATGTGGACCCGAACGGCGTTGAGCCGGACGAATGGGAACTCTACTGCCTGACTGTGGACCCGGTCGAACAGACCAATCTTGTGAATTTCAGAACAGGCGAAGTGCGTGCGGATGTGATCGTGCCCGGCTTAACAGCCGGGCAACTGAGTGCGAAAAATACGCAGTTGAAAACGGAACTTGCCCGGCAGGAAGCTTCCGTCATCGTCTAGTCGGGGCCCAGAATCCGGGAAGAGGTGTTTTGTTGCCGGTCGATATGAAGAAAAAGAATCAAACCGTCTCCGATCAGGAAAATGGCCGCAAGCAGGGGTTTCACCTGATGGCCAAGCCCGTCGGGCCACGTTGCAATCTTCGCTGCGCCTATTGTTTCTATCGGGAGAAAGAAACATTTTTCCCCGAACACCGGGATTTTTTCATGCCGGATGAAGTTCTCGAAGCTTACGTCCGGGAATATATCGGCTCCCAGCCCGGCCCTGCCGTCGTCTTCGACTGGCAGGGCGGCGAACCGGCTCTCGCGGGCCTTGATTTTTTTGAGAGGGCTCTGGATTATCAGAAAAAATATCAGGCGGGAAAGCAGATCCGGAATACGCTTCAAACCAATGGAACGCTTCTGGATGAGGCCTGGTGTGCGTTTCTTTCCCGGAACAATTTTCTGGTCGGATTGAGCCTGGATGGACCGGAAAAGATCCATGATGTCTATCGCGTGAATCATGACGGGCGCCCAACGGGGGCCCGTGTTCTGCAGGCACTGAAGCTGCTGCGGCGTCACCGCGTGGAAGTAAACGTTCTGGCCACCGTGAATCGTGAGAGCGCACAGCATCCCCTGGAAGTATACCGTTTCTTCAAAGAACACAGCGTGCAGTTCATCCAGTTCATTCCCGTCGTTGAAAGAGAACCTGATTTCGAGGCGGGAAAACTGGGCATCGCGCTCGCCGCTCCGCCGTCTCTCACGTGTCAAGGGACGTCAACGGCCGCAACCCCCTGGAGCGTGCAGCCGGAGCAATACGGTGAATTCCTCATCGCTATCTTCAATGAGTGGATCAGAAAGGACGTCGGCAGCGTCTTCGTGATGAATTTCGAATGGAGCCTGGGCGCCTGGGCGAAAGTGGCCCCGGGTGTGTGCTATCTGGCCCCCCGGTGCGGACAAAGCCTCATCCTGGAGCACAACGGCGATATTTTTCCCTGCGATCACTTTATGTACCCTGATTACCGCCTGGGGAATATCCTGGATGGCGGATTGAGAAAAATGGCCGAATCAGAAAGGCAGATGACATTCAGTGCATCAAAAGAAACCGGCCTCCCTGGATATTGCCGTGCCTGCGATTTTCTTTTTGCCTGCCGCGGCGGATGCCCGAAACATCGCTTCATCCAATCCCCCGACGGAGAACCCGGACTAAATTACCTCTGCGCGGGGTTTAAGAAATTATATCACGCCATGAATCCTTCCATGAGACAGATGGTCGATCTGATCAACCGGGGCCTGCCCGTCCGGAAGATCATGGAGGCGGAATATCGTCCCGGGGACCGCCGTTGATCATTTTTTCCACTTCTCAATCAGGCTCCGGAAGTGGAAAAGCGGAAGCCCAAGTTCAAGGGAATGTGAAGTCATGAAGGCAACAAGGACGGAATCGAAGGCGGCATCAAAAACCAATGCCGGAAGATGGATTGAAATGGATTGTACCGACGCCACGGTCTTTTTCTTACCGGCTGCAGGACTATACCGCAACCGGCAATCACCGGCAATATGGGTGGGGAAGACGATTACCGGAATGTCTTGGAGGAATAAACTTTTATTAAAAGCACTGAACCCGCTATTTCTTATACCCGCTGTTGTGCGTTCGTGCTTTTTCAACCGTAAGCAGCATTTACAGTAATTGCCAATGTAAGTATTGCGCCTCCTTGCACATGAAGAGAAACTCCAATCAGGCAAGCAAAGCGCAGTTGTGACGGATATTATTTACAGTATTTTGTTCAACAGCGGAATGCGCAGCAGGATATAGTAGGCGATCAGAAAGCACAGCGGAATTGAAATCATCCCGGCCAGCGCCCACTTGAATACCGGCAGTATATCCAGGGGTGTCATAAGCATTGTGACGGCAACAATGATCGGCGGATGGAACATATAAACGGCAAACGCGCCTGCGGACAATTTTTGCGTAAGCTTGTTGCTGATATTTAATTTATCGCGAAACAGCGCCAGCAGCCCCATGGTCATGGCCACAGCAACAAATGATTCCCAGATGGCATAGTAAGCGGCCGGCCAGGAGAGGCCGCCTATTACTCTATGGTCTGTGTTTACAGACTTCATTGTTAGAGTGGAAAAATCATAAGGACCGGCAAAGTATTTCAATATCAGCCAACCGCTAAAGCCAAAAATCAGCCCTGCCAGCCAGCCATCTTCTGCCGGTGGCCGACGTCATGCCGGCAAAACAGTTCGTGCGGCAGGCAACAATCCCCGCGATGAACAGAATAATGTATTGCGAAAAAAATCCCAGTTGCATTCCCCAGAACACTGACCCGATGGGAAAAACCAAGCGCAACAAAAACGCAACCAGCGCAATGACGACAATGAGCAGCAGCAGGCGCCCGGTGGTCAGGATGCCCTGCCGGGAATCAGGTACACCGGGCCTGGGCAGGAACAGACGCCAAAGCGTATAGATCAGACAAAAGATAAACAATGCCAGCGCGAACCACATCGGGCCGACGCCGAGAAGTTGTATTCCGGCAGATTCAACGTATTGCCGGTAAAATTCCGGAAAACTGGCAGTGCTGCCTTTCCATAGGTTGGTTGACCCGACCACTCCTATCATCACAGGAGTTACCACCAGCAGAAAAAACAGTGCAGGCAGGACGAGCCTCCGGCATCTGTCGGATATAAATCGGGTGGGACTTTTCCTGTCATAGGCCAGGGGCGTAAAATATCCGGCCACAAAGAAAAGCATCCCCATGGAAAATCCCTGGACGAAAGACTGGAAGAAGCTGAAGAAAATATGGCTGAAGAAGCCCAGCGGCCGTACTTCGTTATAAAACCAGATGCCGCTACTGCTGTAGGTCACAGCCAGATGAATCAAAATCACCAACATAATGGTCGCTGCGCGCAGATTGTCAATGTAATAAAGGCGTTTTTTTTCCATTACAGCGTAAATTTCCTTTCAATCAAAAAGAAGTATTGGGAAAAATTACCTTTGCCTTCTGTGATAGGTTGAAAAATGTGGACACCAATGTTTAGGTAAGAAACCAAGACGGAGGTGTGAAAATGGAAAGGATACCGAACGGGCGTTACACGAAAGAGTTTCGAGAGGAAGCGGTGAAGATGGCAACGGAGGGAGGCGT
>JANYAF010000220.1 GCA_025355175.1 Deltaproteobacteria bacterium
GGGAGCGGCGTGCTTCATGCCGAATACGACTGCGCCCAGCAGAAGATTCATGCTGTAGCTGAAATCTTCCGGCGTCACCGTTTCCAATGTGCCGCGATCCGGCCCGCCCGCGTTGTTAAACAGGCAGTCCAGTCTGCCAAAACGGGAAACAGCCAGATCGATTACCGCTTTAATGTCCGATTCGACCATGATATCCGTGCGCTGATAGACGACATTCGCGCCCAGCCGCTTGGCGATTTGTGCGCCTTTTTGTTCCGATCTTCCGGCGATGATCACTTTCGCGCCGTGGGCGGCGAAGACTTCGGCCGTGGCTTCACCGATGCCGCTGGTTCCACCGGTAATCACCGCCACTTTATTTTCTAATCTTTTGTTCATATTCTCACTCTCACTCCTTCAAATGGATTACTTGAGACCTGGTACAACCACATAAAACCAACAATTTTGTCATAACCTTTCATGTCACGCGTTCCCGCGAAAGCGGGAATCCAGTATTATCAATGGCTTTCTGGATATACCCTGATAACCTGATGACCTGAAGGTCACACGAGGTCACGCGATGGCACGTTGCCGGCTTTCGTAACCTAAAGGTCACAAGACCGGTATGACGATTAGAGGGGTTGTGCAAACCTCTCTAATCGTATTTGGTGTCGGGATGGATAGTATTACTCAGCGATATTGTCAAATTAATTATTCTATGGACAAACATTGTTTTATTTACCTAATATTTATGATATTAAACGTAGGTATTCACAGAATGCTGTGCCCATACAAACCATTTAACCTGATTCAAATGATCATAAAGGAGTCCTTATGAATCAACCTGAATTAACCCAGCAGGCTCTAAACATCCTGCGCAGTCCGGAGAATTTTCAGTGGTACGTCATTGCCCTGCTGGTCCTGGTTATTTATGTTTACACCAATGAGATCAGCAAGAAAAACTGGAAGGGCGTTGCTGCGGGACTTTCACTATACCTCGTCCACTGGTTTTTCGAGATCGGAAATGCGCTGATCCAGTATGGAAGCGGGCATGCCCTCTGGACAGTGCCCACCGGCACGGCTTTTCTATTGCTGATCGGCGTTGGGATTGAACTGAGCCTGATGTTTTCCGTAGCCGGTCTGGTGCTCTCTAAAGTTTTGCCGGAAGATCCCGGGATGAAAATACTGGGCGTCAATAACCGCATCTTCTTTGCGGTGGTCAACGCGGCTCTGTTTTCATTCATTGAAATCTTTCTGGCGAAAACGCCCGCCTTTCACTGGGTTTATTCCTGGTGGGGTGTGTTTCCGGTCTTCATCACCGTTTACATTCCCTTCTTTGTGGTCTCATTCCTCTGCTATGACTGGAAGCCGAAAGTGCAAGGCGCCGTGATCGGCGTGCTGTTTGCTGTGGATGTATTAATGATGATTGTGTTCACGGGCATTTTAAAGTGGATATAAATAATTAAATAAAAGGAGCAAAACATGAAACTGCCGGAATATGTGACGGCTAAGGAAGTAGCGCGTGTCTGTAAGGAGATCGGTCTGGCCGATTGGTCCAAACGGAAAACAGTTGTTGTGTCGGTCAAGGAAACCGCTAAAATTCTCAAGATCGTTAATGTTGAAAAAATGAAAATTCCTCTGGACGATTTCCGCATGGGACTGGAAGTTGAGCTGGAGCATGGGACAAGATTCCAAGACGCCAACATCACCAACAACCATCCTCTCCTGACCGGAAAGATCGTTTTGGCTCATTTGAAAGAAACGATGGACTATTATCGTCGGATCGACGTGGCCGAGATCGAAGGCGACCTCCTCAAGGCGATTCTGTCCGGCAATCTGGTCAAGATCAAGTCCAAATACAAAAAACTCGCCCAAGCGCAAAAAATATTAAGCGAGGTGGTTGCCAGGCAATTGACATAGTGGGTATGGGCGTCCGGGGGATATCCAGCGTATCCACCCTGGTCCAGGGCAACAGGGCAATCATTTGTCTTGAGCTCTCAAAATGATCATGTATCGTTTAGCCTCGGGATGTAATCGTCACTGTATATCGAAATCAGGATCCGATAAGCATCTTGGCGCATATCGCGTCACCATCGAACCCAATACAGCTCATGAAGGCGCTGGTCCTTTTATAAAGATCCCTGCCCTCTGTTTTAGGGTTGAAGATAGCCACGAACGACGGCGTTGTTGCGGCCTTGTCAGCCGAGGAATTATGAAAAAAATGGAGGTAATCACATCATTATATGAGCAAAACCAATTTAGATCTTCGAAATCGAAAAGCCCTTTTTTCGTCACTTGAAGGTGAAGTATTTGATCTTCTTATCATCGGAGCGGGCATAACCGGAACCGGCGTCGCGAGAGATGCGGCTATGCGAGGGCTGCGCGTCGCTATGATCGACGCGGGTGATATCGGAGCGGGAACTTCAAGCCGTTCATCAAAGCTGATTCATGGCGGGAGCCGGTACATGGCGCAGGGCGATCTGGTGGTCGTTCGTCAGGCCGCAAACGAAAGGAAGGTCCTGCGGCGGATCGCACCGCATCTTTCTTTGACCAATCTCATGGTGATACCATCCAAATCCAAGGTCCAGAGGCAGGCTATCAAAGCGTTCATATGGTCTTATGAAAAATTGGGCAATGTGGAAAAAGCGGAGCGTCACGAAGTATGGACGAGGAAACGTTTACATCAGGAAGAACCTCTGGTGCGTGCGACGGACTTTGCCGGCGCGGTGGTTTTTCCGGAATACCTGACCGACGACGCCCGCCTCACCCTGGGCAATGCCCGAAGCGCTTTCGGCGCCGGTGCAGTGGTTGTTACCTATGCCGCCGCCCGGGAGATCATTCAAGAAGGGTCCCGTGTCACGGGAGCTATGATTGAAAGCACCCTGCCAGGTGATGAGCGTATGGCGAGTGTGAGAGCCCGCATTGTTATCAATGCTGCCGGGCCCTGGGTGGATTCCATTCGCCTGATGGAAAACAAAAGCGCGGGGAAGAAGCTGCAACTCACCAAAGGTATACATGTTGTCATGTCCCGTGATCGTGTTCCCATTAACCGGACGATCATTATGTATGCGCCTGATAGCCGGGCGCTTTTCGTTGTGCCCCGGGGCAACTATGTCTATTTCGGAACGACTGATACCTTCTATTCGAAAACGGAATACTGGCCGGAGGTTACCCGCGAGGATATCGATTACCTGCTCAATACGGCCATGACCTATCTGGCTGTTGCACCCTTTACTGATGGCGACATCGTTTCCCTTTGGTCAGGCTTGCGGCCTCTTCTAGGGGAAGAAGGAAAGAAACCTTCTGAAATATCCCGACGAGATGAGATTATGGAAGGACCTGGCGGCCTCCTGTCCGTGGCCGGTGGCAAACTGACCAGTTACCGGGCCATGGCCGAACAGATTGTCGATCGATGTGAAAACTTGTTGAACCATGTACCCGTTCATTCGACTACGGCCGAGGAACCGCTGCCGGGAGGCGACTTTTTTGATACGTTTGAAGCCCTGTGTTCCCGTATTGAGCGTTGTGGACTTACACCTCAAGCAGCTGAGCGAGCTGCCTTCCTTTATGGCAGTGAAGCGCTGACCATTTTTGCCCAGGAAAAAGGGCTTGCCGCGGAAGTGCGGCATGCAGTTCTGGCGGAAGGCGCTTTAACCCTCGAGGATTATTGGGTCAGGCGGAGTGCCCGTGCCCGGTTCGATGAACAGGGCGGATTGGCTGACCTGGAACCTACGGCAGCTATCATGGGGCCGCTTCTCGGGTGGACGGATGCGGAGAAGATGCGACAGGTTCGGTCATGCCGTCAGACCCGCATGGATGAAATGTTTCATGTACAGACAAAATAAATATTAAGGAGAAAGCCCTTGGTCAGATCAATTGTTAAAAAGCTGCAAGACGTGTTGGGACAGGAAAAGGTTTTTACCGATGAGTTCACGCTCAAAGACCGCCGTCGGGATTACTGGATGCTAAGCCAGCTAGACGACATGCAGGGACGCCGTCTGCCCAATCCCACCTGTGTTGTCAGACCGACCGAGACGGCGGATGTTGTCGCCATTGTCAATCTGTGCCGGGGAAACGGCTCGCCGCTAGTTCCCTTTGGATTGGGATCAGGTGTTTGTGGCGGCGTCAAGGTCAACCCGCAGACAGTTCTTCTGGACATGAGCGTCATGAACCGAACACGCCAGCTGGACATAGATAACCTACTCGTTACCTTTGATGCCGGTGTTCGCGGCGCTGATGCGGAAGCATTTCTTGAAAAAAACGGCCTCACCACCGGTCATTATCCCCAATCCATTGATCTCAGCACCGTCGGCGGCTGGGTTGCCACACGCGCTGCCGGCCAGTTTTCCAGTGCATACGGCTGTATCGAGGACGTTGTTGTAGGACTGGAGGTGGTCCTGCCCAGCGGCGAAATATTCTCGACCAGGATGACCCCGCGCGCAGCGGCCGGTCCCGATCTAAAGCAGATATTCCTGGGTAGTGAAGGGACGCTGGGCGTCATCACCGCCGTTACCTTTAGCCTTCGCTGGAAACCAGAGAAAAGAACCATGAGCGCCTATTATGCATCTACGATGGAAGAAGGACTCGAATTGCAGCGCTATATTATCCAGTCGGGATGGACACCGCCGGTGATGCGGCTGTATGATGCAAGTGAAGTTGATCGGAACTTCCCCGATTATAAGCAGGGAAAGGACACATTGCTGTTGCTCATTCATGAGGGTCCGGCCGCACGGGTCGATGCCGAGCTGGCGGCTTGTACTTTCCTGGCATCCAATCATGGATGCACTTTGGCGCCTTCGGCAGTCGTTGAACACTGGTATCGCGAACGCAACCATGTCCCCAGCTTCGAAGATTTGATCAAGAAAGGCATCGTAGCTGATACAATTGAAATTGCCGCGACATGGGATCGGATCGGCACGATATACCAAAACGTGGTGCGCTCACTGAGAGAGGTCAAAGGCGTTGTCGTGGCTTCCGCCCACAGTTCCCACTGTTATCGGTCGGGCATCAACCTCTATTTTACCTTTGCCGCTATTCCTGAGAACCCGGTAACGATGGCCAACATCTACAGGGAATGCTGGCATCGAACCATGAAGGAAACGGTGGCCGGAGGGGGAGGCATTTCTCACCACCATGGTATCGGACGGATTCGCCGTGACTGGCTGCCCGCCGAAATCGGCGAAACAGGGATGACGCTGCTCAAGTCAATCAAGAAGGTTTTAGATCCAACAAACTTTATGAATCCGGAGGTGCTTATTTATGGGTAGCGCAATCTTGTCTATCGACGCAGGAACAACCAATGTTCGCGCTTTGATTATCGGCATTGACGGCAGTATTAAGGGGCAGGCCATGATCGGGCAGACACTGCGCTATCCGGATGCCGGCCTCGCGGAGATGGATCCCGAGGAATTGTGGCTTGCTACTCAGCAGACGATTAAACAGGCGCTCATTCAAGCAGACCTTTCGGTTCAGGATTTGGCAGCCGTGGGCATAACGGGCCAACGAACGACGACCATTGTCTGGGATCGTAAAAGCGGCATAGCTATCGGGCCAGGTATCAGTTGGCAGGATATGCGAGGCAGCACTCGCGCAAACGAACTCCTTGCCCAGGGGTTTTTTGTAAGTGCCATATGCGCGTCCTCAAAGCTTGAGTCGGTCATCGACGCCATCCCGGATGGTCGCAGTCGAATGATGCGCGGCGCGCTTGCCTGGGGCAACGTAGACAGTTTTCTCGCGTGGAAGCTGAGCGGCGGTTCCGTTCATGCGACCGACTGTTCTCATGCTTGTACGACAGGATACTACGACA
>JANYAF010000226.1 GCA_025355175.1 Deltaproteobacteria bacterium
GGCAAAAGCCTCTTCCAGCTTTTGAGCAATAGCCGGATCAATATCTGACGGCGCAACAATGGCAAAAACCGCGTCATTGGCAAAATCATAGCCCAGTTCTTTGAGCGTGGGAACATCTGGAAATTTCGGCGATCTTTTTTCGCTGATAACGGCCAGAAGACGTGTCTGACCCGCCTTAACTGACGGAATCAATTCCGATGTGAGCGAGGCAAACTCAACGTGGCCGCCTAAAACAGCAGTCAGGGCTTCCATGCTGCCCTTATAGGGTATGTGGATCATTTGCAGCTTATGTCCTGCGGCGATTTCATCCACCGTGGCGTGCGTTGTGCTGCCAACGCCGGTGGTTGCGTATTTAATTTTACCCGGATGTTTCGCGGCATCCGCAACCAGGTCTTTGAGTGTTTTCCACGGCGCGTCTTTTTTAACGACGATGCCTAATTGTGGCTCGGTAAAACCGATGATGGGCTTGAAACTGGTGAAGGGCTTGAAGGGAACTTTTTGAAGCTGGCTCACGCGGATCAGAACCGAACTGGGTGTACCGCAAAGTGTATAACCGTCAGACTTCTGGGAGAGCAGCGCGGCCAGCGCCACTGTACCCGTTCCGCCGGGTTTGTTTTCGATAATGACTGGTTGTCCCAGAATCTTTTCCGCCGATTTAGCCAGAGCCCGGGCGCTCAAATCCATGCTTCCGCCGGGAACAAACCCGACCAGGATGGTTATGGGGCGATCCGGATAAGCGGCACGGACCTCTCCTGTTGAGATCAAAGGAATCACGATCAGCATCCATGCGGCAATGGCCGCGATAAGCCAGCGATTATTTTTCATAAACATATCTCCTGGATGAAAATATTTGATGCAGCGCGAAGTATAGGGAGCTTCCGGATGGTTGTCAATTATTTTATCCATTGTTTTTACTCCATTATTTATTCTTTCATTATTTGCTTGACAGCGGCTTTCAACCGCACTATGACATTAAAGCTCAACTTTAATGTTTGGTTTATGAAACTAAAAATCGGTGAAATCGCAAAAAGAAGCAATGTTCCGGCCTCGACCATCCGATACTATGTCGGAGAGGGGCTTTTGCCAAGGCCCGAAAAAGCCAATGAAAAAATGGCCTACTACGACGAGGCCTGTATTGACAGACTGCGCGCCATTCAGGATCTTAAGGAAAAACGCTACTTCCCGCTTTACCTCATAAAAAATATTTTGCGCCGCATGGACGAAGGTCTCAGTTTACCGGAAGCGGAAACGGTCGAAAACGCCGTTTTCGGCTCCAACAACCGCACCGGCCGCGGACTGGTTGATCGGCAAACTTTTCTTGAGTTTACCGGCATGACGGAAAAAGATTTAAAACAGGCGGAGAAACTGGGCATTCTGATCCCCTTTACCGCAGGCGCGGATAAACCACTGTATAATGAAGACGATGTCCGTGTGGGACGCGACGGCATCCGGAAACTTGCCGGATTGGGAATGGCGCAAGATGATCTGTCCTTTCTGGTTGAGCTGGGTAAAAAAATTGTCGAAAAGGAGATGGCCCTCCGGCGCAAAATTGTTGCCGGTAAATCGACCAGAGAAAATATTCTGATCACCGCCGAGCTCACAAGGATCGGCGATTTCTACCGCGATTATCTGCTGCGGCGTCTGTTTCAGCGGCAGGTGGAGCAAAATATTCAAAAGAGTTTGAAACAATCAAAGAACAAGACCGCAAAGATGAGGCGGCAAAAAACAATCTGAGGAGGCATCTATGTTTAAAACAGCAATTACGGAAATGTTCGGCGTAAAGTACCCGATTATCTGCGGGGCAATGATGTGGCTTTGCAAGCCGAACCTGTGCGCGGCGGTGTCCAACGCGGGCGGCATCGGCAATCTGACTGCCGGCAACTATGAAACGGCGGACGACTTCCGCGCGGCCATCCGGGAAACACGCAAACTCACCGATAAGCCTTTCTTTGTGGCGATTACGCTCTTACCGTCAGTGCGCATCACGCCGGAACACCACAAGATGTATGTTAAAGTCTGTGCCGAAGAAAGGGTTGCCGGCATTGAGTTTTCCGGAACACCGCTGGATAAGGTAGCGGGAATGGAAGCGGTTGATCTGCTCAAGAAAGCCAACGTAAAAATGTTTCATAAAGTCGGCGCGCTTCGTCACGCGTTGCATGCGGAAAAAATCGGCTTTGACGGCATTTACGCGGCGGGTATTGAAGAAGGCGGTCATCCGTTAAACGATGATGTTACCTCCATGGTATTGACACCCAAAATTGCTTCTTCGGTAAAGATTCCCGTGGTCACGGTCGGCGGCATCGCGGATGGACAAACGATGGCTGCAGCGCTTGTGCTGGGTGCCGAGGGTGTGATGATGGCCAGCCGCTTTATTGCCACCAAGGAATGCGAGGTTCACGAAAACATCAAACAGGAACTGATCCGCCGGCAGGAATTTGATACGGTGATTTACGGAAAATCCATCGGCCTGCAGGGGCGCGGTCTGAAATCTAAAGTCATTGAAGAAGTGCTGGCCATTGAAGCAAGGCACGGCGGATTTGAAGAGCTTATCCCTCTTTTGTCCGGCCAGAAGGTGAAGGAAGCCTGGGAAACGGGCGATGTGAATTACGCACCGCTCATGGTCGGCCAATCCATCGGGCTGATCCACGATATCCCCACATGCAAAGAACTGATGGAGAGAATGGCGGCCGAAGCAAAAGAGCGCTCGGCTAGAGCCGCAAAGCTTTGTGGCAACTGATGCGCAAAGAGTTGACGAGATTTTAATCATAATTAAGGAGAAACTATGAAAACACGATTAACTGAAATGGTCGGCATCAAGTACCCGATTGTGCTCTCCGGCATGAGTTGGATCAGCACGCCGAAAATGGTCGCGGCGGTATCCAACGCTGGGGGACTGGGCATTCTGGCAACGGGACCGCTGTCCAGTTCGCAAACCCGGGAAGCCATCCAAGAAATTCGGAAGCTGACGGATAAACCATTCGGCGCTAATGCGTCGTTGATGTTTCCAGGTGCGGCGGAAAATGCGAAAGTTCTTTTGCAGGAAAAAGTGCCTGTGATTAACTTTGCCCTGGGCAAAGGCGATTGGATTGTGAAGGAAGCGCACAAATACGGCGGAAAGGTTTTTGCCACGGTTGTCAATCTGAAACATGCCAAGCGCGCACAGGATTTTGGCACGGACGCGGTTATCGCCACCGGCCAGGAAGCGGCGGCGCACGGTGAAGACGTCACGTCGCTGGTTTTGATTCCGCATCTGGCGGAAAATCTGAAAATCCCCGTCATCGGCGCGGGTGGTTTTGCCGACGGGCGGGGACTCGCTGCCGCTCTGGCGTTGGGCGCGGAAGGCGTCGCTATGGGGACAAGGCTGATGACAACCAAAGAAAGTCCGCTGCATGAAAACTACAAAAAAATGACGCAGGAAAAAGAAGTTTACGACACGCTTTTTTCCAAACGATTTGACGGCATTTTGTGCCGGGTCATGAAGACGGATGCGGCTAAAAATGCGATTAAGAAAGGGTTAAGCTGGCCCGCGGCATTTTTCAACTCTCAGGAAATCGCCAGGCAGGTCAACGTGCCCTATTTTAAACTATTTTTGGGCGTGCTCGCTTCCGGCTACTCAAATGCCAAACAACTGGCTTTTATGGCCAACGCCTTCAAGGCCATCAAAGTGGCCACTGAAGACGGTGATTCCAAGACAGGCGTGTTGCCGGTGGGCCAGGTGCAGGGGTTGATTCATGACCAGCCGACGGTCGCCGAGCTCTTTGAACGCATTGTCAAAGAAGCAAAAGCTGCGCAGGCCAAAGTAAACGCGACTTTCGAATAATCCGGCATTGCCTAAAGACCGAAAAAAGGGTATGCTGCATTCACATAAAAATGGAAGGGAGTAATTCTATATGTCTATCGCATCGGTATTAAAAGATATGGAGAAGTCTATCGGAAAGGAAGTATTTCTATCCGATTGGACACAGGTGACCCAGGAACAGATTAATCAATTTGCCGACAGCACAAAAGATCATCAGTGGATTCATGTGGATGCGGAAAAAGCAGCCAAGGGGCCGTTCGGTAAAACCATCGCGCACGGGTTTTTGACGCTTTCGCACCTGCCGTTTTTCAGCTATCAGGTACCGCTGAAAATGGAAGGCGCCCAGATGTCGATCAACTATGGTCTGAATAAGGTGCGCTTTCTCAATCCCGTGATCTCCGGCGCGAAAATCCGCGACCGGATTGTTCTTTCCGCGCTGGAAGAAAAGCCGGGAAACAGATTGCTCATGACACAAACGCACACCATCGAGATCGAGGGGCAGGAGAAGCCGGCTTGTATCGCCGAAGCACTGGGGATGATCTTCTTCTAATTCTAAAGTGTAGGGAACGGGCTGATCCGGTATACGCCGGACTAAAGAACCGTTCCCTACATTTGTTTATCAGCTAAAATTTAAAAGTTTTCGGCGGCTGTCAGGAAAAATCCGCAATCGAGGTTGATCTCGATGCATTAGTTGCGGATTGCGCGGAAGGTTATAATCTTCTGCTTCGCGTTTCTTGTGATTCTGCCTTCGCCTTCCAGGTAGCGTAAATGGGCGATGGCTTCTCCGGTGGCAAACCATTTCTGGGCGATGGGAAAATCCTCCCAGGTCTCACAATCAATATCCCAGGTCATCCCTGCGGCAATTTCATAGGCGTTCAGAGGTTCGCTTCCCAGAACTTCTATCACTTCATCGGCGCGCTCGCGGTGATGGACTTTTAATTCATCAATTCTGCCTTTCAGATCTTTAAATAAATTTCTGTGTCCGGGTAAAACAAGATCAACAGGCAGATTGTACACTTTGCCCAGACTCGCCACATAGTCGGCAAGAGAATTAGTGGTATAGGCCCACGATTCGATATGCGGTGTGATATCAAAAAGAACATGATCGCCGGAGAAGAATATTTTTTTATCTTTTTCGTACAGGCAGATATGCCCTTGCGTGTGTCCCGGCGTGGCCAAACATTGCAGGTGGTAACCGCCGCATTCAATGACATCGCCGTCATCTATCAGATGAAATTTCGGCACTTTCTCCGGACTGTATTTAAAGCCGGGATGGCTGTTGAGCGCTTTTTGCAATTCATCGGCAGGGAATCCGTTAATCTCGGCAAAGTCGATCAGAGGCTGCCAGCTGTTGTCCTCGTCAAAAACCTGCGAATCGATCCGGCTGAAAAATATCCGACTTGTTTCCGATGCCAGTCGCGAAACAAGCCCGGTATGATCGGCGTGCATGTGGGTCAGCATGAAATCTGTCTTGTTCAAATCAATCCCCAGTTCAACCAATCCCTTCTGCATCGCTTCATAGCAGACACTGCGATTGAAGCCGGTATCAATAATCAGATTGCGGTCTTCGCCTTTGATAACGTAAGAATTCAGATCCTTGAGCGGGCTGTTCGGCAAAGGCACGACAATCCGATAGAGCCTTTTCATGATTTCATCTGCCATGGGTGAGCCTCCTTAAGCCGCCAAAATTGCATGATGCAGCTTTTGTCTGTGGTGTTATTCGCATGTTCACTGATCCTGATTATCTTCTGTTGGCTCATCCGGCGGAGGTTCCGGCGCGAATATATCCCCACTTAGTTCCACAGGGAAAAATTCGTCAGGCAGGGCGCTGATAATCTTCAGCGGTTTAGCCGGGAATTTTGGTGACTGGACTCGCGGCGGCGGCACGGCCATCGGCAGTGCTTCGTCCATAGACGAAGTCTCCAGAACCGGATTATCCGGTGATGCATTTTCCGCCGAGGTCTCCGGAGATTTTCTTTTTCTATGACGAGGACGGCGACGGCTTTTCTTTTTGGGAGCTTCACCCACACCAACTGTTTCCGTATCGACTACCCCATCGACGTCTACATCTGCATCAGCCTCAGCCTCCACCTCAGAATCCGGCTCCGGCTCTTCCGCCAGTTGCAGTAAAGGAACCTCCTGCATGGCACTTGCTTCCAGCGTCTGCTCTTTAATGGATTGCTGAATTTCGAGTTTATCCCACGCCATATCCGATCTGCCTTCAATATGCAGACAAATACCGAAATTCGTTTCCAGCTTCAAGAGTTCACTTCTTTTATTATTTAGAATATATATGGCGATTTCATGAGGCAGGCTGACTTTCAACTCCGAGTAAATGCCTTTAACCGCTTCCGATTCTATTTTGCGATACGCGCCCAAAGATGCGTATTCCAGAGAAGGACGCAGACCACTGCCCTTGCAGTACGGGCAGGTAATGTAACTGATTTCCTGAATGGTGGATTGCTTTTTCTGGCGAGACAATTCCAGAAGACCGAATTTGGAAATACGGGAAAGTTGGATTCTCGCACGATCCATACTCAGGCCTTTCTTGAAGGCTTTTTCCACTTCCGCGATATGCTTTTTATCAATCATGTCAATAAAATCAATCACGATTAGACCGCCCAGGTCGCGCAAGCGCAACTGCCGCGCAATTTCTTCGCAGGCGTCAACATTGGTTTTGAATGCCGTCTCTTCGATATTTCTTTTATTGGAGCCGCGGCCGGAATTGACATCGATGGTGATCATGGCTTCCGTAGGATTGATGATGATGTAACCGCCGGATTTCAATTCCACGCGCTCCTGGTAAATCACGCGGATTTGTTCTTCCAGTTCGTACCGTTCAAAAATCGGCACTTTGTCTTTATAATTTTTTAAGATTCGTAAATGGCGGGGGGCTACCGCTTTCAAATAAGCGCGCATTTTGCGGAAGGTCTCGACATCATCCACCAGAATTTCATCAATCTCCAGGGTTAGGTAGTCGCGCAGCGAGCGTACGCCGAAGTCCGTTTCCTGGTAGAGAAAATAGGGGGCCGATGCACTCTCGGCTTTCTTGTAGATGTCCTTCCACAGACGCATTAGGAACTGGTAGTCGCGCTGGATTTCAGGCTTGGTGCGATTGATGCCCGCCGTGCGGACAATGAAACCCATATCCTCGGGAACCTTAATCTGCTCCATGAGCGATTTTATTTTCTGCCGGTCCTCTTCGCTTTCTATTTTCCGTGATATGCCGCCGCAGAGTTTGTTGGGAAGCAAGACCAAATATCTTCCGGGCAAAGAAATATAGGACGTGAGCAGTGCGCCTTTGTTGCCGGTAACTTCCCGGACGACCTGCACGATAATTTCCTGGCCGGATTTGAGAACCGGCTTGCCGCCGGCCTGACCATTTTCCGGTTCGGTCAAATATTCTGAGCTCACGTCCCTCAGCGGAAGGAATCCGTCCTTAACACCGCCGTAATCGACAAAAGCCGCCTGCAGGCCGCGTTCGACTTTCAGCACTTTTCCTTTGTAAATATTCCCATTGATCGGTTCCCGGACCGTCATTTGAATGTTGAATTCAATGAGCTTACCTTTTTCGTCAACTGTGGCCATGCGCATCTGTTCTTTGTGCACGGCGTTAACGAGCATAATGTGTTTCATAATTATCCTTTGCGGCTGCATCCATTATCACGCGTTCATGGAGGGACCGGCCGAATGTCCGACCGATACGAAACTGCGCGATACAACCTTGTATATTTTAAATAAAGGCGCTAACATCGCCTTTGCCAATTCTTATCAATTCGATCGTATCATCAACCAGGCTGATGATACTGGACGGCTCGGGAACGATCGTTCCGCCATCAATAATTAAATCAACGATACGTCCGAAGTATTCATTGATGAGTGAAGGATCGCCGAGATCTTCTCCGTCCCCAGTCTGCACGCTGGTGCTGATGATCGGCTGTCCAAGTTCGCGTATTAAAGCAAGACAAATCTGGCTGTCCGGTACGCGAATGCCTGTGGTCGGCCTTTTCGGTAAAATGATTTTCGGGACAAGTCGCGATGCTTCCAGAATGAACGTGTAAGGCCCTGGTAAAAACCGTTTCATGGTTTTATAAGCGTAATCCGTAACCATGGCATATTGGCTGATATGTTTCAGGTCGGAACAAACAAAACTCAGCGGTCGTTTCTTATTTCTTCTTTTGATTTCGTAAATTCTTTCAATCCCTCTTTTATTGGATAAATCGCAACCCAATCCATAAACCGTATCCGTCGGATAGATAATAACACCGCCGTCCCTTAATACATCCGCCGCTTTCTTAATGAGGCGCATTTGAGGATTTTGGCTGTTAATTGATAACACCGGTTTTGCCCCCGTTTCACAGTTGCCGTTTTCATCGGAAGATTTATATCAGCAATTCGTCGATTTAGCAATGGCTGCAAACGGATTTTGAGAAAGAAAAAATCACCTTTTTTTCTTGTCCTTAGTGAGCTTGTATTCGATACTGTCGATCAGCGCCTGCCAGCTGGCTTCAATAATGTTTTCGGAAACGCCTATGGTGCTCCAGATTTCAGAGCCGTCCGTCGAATCCAGTAAAACACGGACGCCCGCCGCCGTGCCCTCCGAACCTTCCAGAGTTCGTACTTTAAAATCAACCAGGTGCATTTCCCCGATTTGTGGGTAGAATTTAGTCAGCGCCTTACGGAGCGCGTGGTCCAGGGCATTAACCGGACCGTTGCCTTCAGCAGCCGTCAATTCCTCCTCGCCACCCACTGATATTTTGATCGTGGCCTGAGAAAGACACGGATTTTCCAGCGTTCGCGACGTGACCACGCTGAAACACTCCAGATTAAACGGCTCAACAAACTCGCCTATTGCTTTTTTCATCAAAACAGACAAGGAGCCGTCGGCGGCGTCAAACTGATAGCCTTTGTCTTCCATCAATTTGACCTGATGAACGACTTTGCCCAGCGCGTTTTTCTTATCCAGATCGATCCCTAATGCCTTGGCTTTATAGGCAATATTGCTTTTACCCGCCATATCGGAAACCAGCACGCGCCGACTATTGCCGACCACTTCGGGCTGCATATGCTCATAAGCCAGCGAATTTTTCGTGACGGCGCTGACATGTACACCGCCTTTATGCGCGAACGCACTGCGTCCGACAAAAGGCCGAGACATCAAAGGCGGGATATTGGCCACGTCGCTGATAAACAGGGAAAGATTAGTCAACTGACGAATCGATTCCGGCGGCAGACAATTCATTTTCATTTTAATTTGCAGATTGCCGATCAATGAAATCAAATCCGCATTCCCGCACCGCTCGCCATAACCATTGACAGTTCCCTGGACTATTTTCACGCCACCTAGGACAGCCGCAATGGAATTGGCGACAGCCAGTCCGCAGTCATTGTGAACATGAATGCCAGACATGGCCTGCGGAACAACCGAAGACACTTTTTTAATGATATCGCTGATCTCGTTGGGCATGGCGCCACCGTTTGTATCGCAGAAAATAATTCTGTCCGCGCCCGCGTCCAAAGCTGCCCTTACGACCCGGGTCGCATATCTGGGGTTATGTTTATAACCGTCAAAAAAATGTTCCGCATCAAAAAGCACTTCCTTGCCTTTGGATTTTAAGTAGGCAATCGAGTCGCGAATCATGCAAAGGTTTTCTTTCAGATCGATTTTCAAAATATCGGTGACATGCAGATCCCAGGACTTACCAAAGATGGCCACGGCCGGCGTTTCGGCCCTGACTAATGCCTTGAGGTTCGGGCAGGCTTCTGGACGAATGTGCGGCTTGCGCGTGGAGCTGAACGCGGTCAGTTTCGCGTTTTTAAACTTCACCGTTTTTGCCATTTCAAAAAAGCGCATATCTTTAGGATTGGAACCGGGCCAGCCGCCTTCAATATAGTGAAAGTGAACATCGTCCAGCCGCTGGGCAATGCGCAGCTTTTCTTCAGCGGAAAAAGTGACCTGCTCGCCCTGCGTGCCGTCGCGCAATGTCGTATCGTAAATCAAAATCTTGTTTTTTGTCATGAAATCCTCTCTTTCATAAAAAAACCGCTACCTTGTTTGCCTGGCAGCGGTTTGGAATTTGTTTATTTCAAGTCGGAACTATTCCACAGCCAGGGCTCCTATGGGGAAGCAAATTATGATATGAGTAATTATTATTTGTCTGATGAGGAACGTGTTCATGGCACCAATAAATACCTAATTATTTTATGTTATGTACAATAATTTTTTTGATAACTTTTGTCAATATAAATTAATTGCTTCTTCTTACCGGTGTTCCAGGATTATAAATTCAAAAATAATGCTTGACAAAACAATACCGGCAAATTAGTTCATACAACCAACGCTCGTTGTATATATTAATTTACAGAGACGCGCAAACTGAAATAGAGGAGATAATGTATGATTAAATCAAGACTTTGTGACCTGATAGGGATTAAATATCCCATTATCCAGGCGGGCATGGGGCCCTTCAGCAACAACAATCTTGGCGTTGCCGCAGCCAATGCAGGCGTTTTAGGTCTGCTTTCTACAAGCGGTTTGACCAGCAGGGATATTCAGCCCTTCGTTTACGATGCCTGGATCAAGACTGCCGAAGCGAATTCGGATGACGATATACCTACCGCCATCGATAAGGTGTTGAAACGGACCTATCGTCTCGTCAAGGACAAGGGGGGTGTTTTCGGTATTAATGTCATGGTGGCGGCGGAAATGGCCGCTGAAGCAAAAATTATCATTGATGCGGCGATTCGGGTTCGGGAAGAGAATCCCGACATGAAGAATCACTTCAAGGTGATCTTCACCTCCGCAGGAGATCCGGTCGGATGGAAAGACAAAATCAAGGGTGCCGGATTTACCTGGATGCATGTGGTTCCTTCCGTCAAGGGCGCTCTGCGCTGCAAAAAAGCAGGTGTTGACGTGATCGTGGCTTCGGGCCATGAAGGCGGTTTCCACACCTCCTGGGAACCGGTTCACTCAATGATTCTTCTTCCTGCTGTTGTGGAAGCCGTATCGGACGAAAAAACGCTTGTCTGCGGCGCCGGCGGATTCTGCGACGGCAAGACCCTGGCGGCGGCACTGGTTCTGGGCGCTGACGGCGCTCAAATGGGAACCCGCTTCCTGGCAACACAGGAGAGTGATTTCCACCAGATCTGGAAAGAAGCTGTTGTGGCTGCAGGGGACCGGGGGACCCTTGTTGCTCGTGGATTTGTGGACCGGCCCGCTGGTTGAAGACTCCCCGCAGTGATGAACATGCCCGAAACACCCTGCTGAAGTCGCCCGGTGTTTTCCTTGGAACGCCCGATGATTTTACCACCATTGACATGTCCCTGATCCAGTACGAGATTGAATCCATCAAGGCTGTTTATGAGGGGAATAAGGAAATGGCCCTCATGGCTGCCGGCGAAGCCGCGCAACGGATCAATGATATGCCCAAGGTCAATGACATGGTGCAGGTCATGGTCAAGGAAGCGGAAGCCATCTTGAAGGGTGTCCAGACAAAATTTCTGACATAAATTGTTAGATTAAGTAAATAAAAGAAAGAAGCCGGGGCGGCTTGTTTGCTCCGGCTTCTTTTCGTTGATCCATTCTTGGCAGTGCTGCAGCAGATGACAATCAAAATATGACTGCCTTCATGACATGCTTTTCGAGCAGGTTGATCAGTTCTTCTTTGGAATATTTTTTCAAATTCCAACTACGCAGGGGATGCATTGATAATTCGTACACAATTGTGTTGGCGGTAAAAGAGGCGTCTTCAAAATAAAAGACATTCCTCTCCAGACCTTTCTTCAGTATTTCTTGAATCTGGGCGACAAAATGACTCTCCCTAGCCAAAATAATTTTGAGTAAACTCTTCGGGAGAACTTTCGATTCCCGGTACAAAAGCAGGATTTCTTCTCCATAGTCATAGCCAAAATCAAGCAATTCACGAATAACGGTTCTTAGTTGTTCTATGGGATCATCAATGTCCATGATCCCTTGCTTTTCGAAAAGATCAATTTCCGGCTGATGAATCATTTCAAACACTCGAAATAGAATCTCCTCCTTGCTTTTAATGAAGTAATATAAATTACTGATATCGATTCCGGTTGCCTTGGAAATTTCGCGCATGGATGTCTGCGCATAACCCTTCTTCATGAAGAGCTTTGTCGCTTTTTTGATAATCTGCAATTGTCTCTTCTGAAACAGATCGTTATTTTTCTTCGGGGCGGACTCCTTCTCAGAGGCTGCTTTTCTTTTCATTGATTAAATCACAATCCTTTCAAGACTATAGCTGTTTCTATACCAGAACTGCCCAGGCTGTCAATGTAAATTCAAAACTAATACTTGACAAAACAGCCCCGGCTAAATTAACTGATGCAACCAACGCTCGTTGTATGAAAAAACAGAAAAGGGATTCTATGATTATGACTAAACATACTGGGATCGTCAAATTAATGGCTACAAAAAAACTGAAAGGAACGTAAAATCAGATGGACCTAAAAATAAAGGGGAAAGTTGCCGTCGTAACGGGCGCGGGCAATGGTATCGGCCGGGCGATTGCACTGCGCCTTGCCGAGGAAGGCGCGACAGTAGTCGTCGCGGATTTGAATATGAATGACGCGGGAAAGGTTGTTGCGGAAATTAAATCACGTCACGGTTCCGGGATGGCAGTCTCGATGGATGCAACGAGTGAGGACGATGTCAACCGCCTTGTCCAAAAGACCCTTGAGGCCTTCGATCAAATTGATATTCTGGTCAATAATGTCGGTGGCGGAGTTGGCGGGCCTGCGGTTATCATTAAAACGGCAACAGCAAATTGGGACAGGACAATTGACATTACGTTGAAAAGCACCTTTCTGTGTTCGCGGACTGTGGCACAGGAGATGGTTAAGAGAAAACAGGGCAGGATTATCAATATTTCGTCCATATCGGGAAAATTGGGAGAATCCCTCATCGGTCCATACTGTGCGGCTAAGTTTGGTGTCGTGGGCTTGACGCAGGTGATGGCCAAGGAACTGGGGCGTTATGACATCACGGTAAACGCCGTTTGCCCCGGATATGTATATACACCGGGCTGGAAGGAGCTTGCCCAATCGATGAAGGAAAAATATTCTTCCATGGCGAATCTGACTCCCGAACAAATTTTTGAACAGCGCGTCAAGCCTTTAACCGCTCTGGGAAGACCACAGACGGCGGAAGATATTTCAAGTCTTGTGGCGTACCTGGCTTCGGATGAGGCTAAAAACATCACGGGACAAGCCATCCATGTGGATGGCGGCGCTGTTATGCAATAATGATGAGAAAAAACCCTTATCAAAGAAAGAGTCGCTTGCGATAATTCCGGCGGTTTGCCGGGGTGATTCATGATATCAAATATGTTCAGCATTTCTGCAATCACACAATAATGTTCACCTATAATATCTGTGGCATCAATCAACGGTAAGTAAAAAGCGTAGATAATACGAAGCATTGAATAGCATCTTTTGAGCTTTGCAGGAAGCGGCACGACTTTTGTTCTTATCTCCTTCTGAAAAGATAATCGCGAGAAAGCCAGATTATTGAAGAAAAGGAGAGAAAGCTATGAAGGATCATTTCAAAAGATTAGTTGGTGTTTTGGTTGTCGCTCTGATGTTGCAAGGCTTTGTGCCGTCTGCCTTTGCAGCCGAGGAGGATAAGGTGACGGGTGAAGTTGCAGTAAGTGTTTTGAGCGCCTACATTTGGCGCGGACAGGAATTGAGCCGCCACAGTGTTGTAGTCCAGCCCTCATTGACGGCAAGTTACAAAGGCTTCACGGCCAATGTCTGGGGGAATATGAATGTCCGACCCTATGCGGCAGGGGACGAAAAATACGCGTCCAATTATACCGAGACGGATGTCACCCTTTCTTATGCGCGAAAGTTTGGTATCGTGCAGGTAGGTGCAGGCTACATTTACTATGGCCTGGCGGCAGCGGCACCGGGAGGGCCTGATCTGCCTGATTCTCAGGAAGTCTTCGTCACACTGGGACTGGATACGATTCTGACGCCGACACTGACCGTCTATAAGGAAATTGATCATTACCATCAATGGTACGCCTTGCTTGGCATTTCGCACACATTTGCTCTACATGACAAAATCGGGTTGAAACTGGCGGGCTCGGTCAGCTATCTGAAGAGTGAAGACGAAACAACTTATCCCAAATTTGACAGCGGCTCTCTGGCAACAACGGATAAGTTCAACAATTTTCATGACGCGACCATCGCAATGTCTCTGCCGGTTGCCGTAACCAAGAATCTGACGATCACGCCGATGGTGGTCTACGTCCTGCCCCTGTCCGACGACGCAAAATATGAAATGAGAGCGCGCGGCCTGCAGGGAGCAGCCTTGCCGGCCGATAAAGATGCTACCTTTCTTTACGGCGGCATCATGGCGAGCTTTGCCTTCTGAAAAAAAAGCAAGATGTTTTCTTGGAAAAATTTGTCATCAATGGTAAATACTCGGAAAGGAGAGCAAGAAATTCTGAAGATGGGCGGCGTGAGTTTGCCCATCTTCAGGTATTGAACATTGACCTCAGATAACAGGAATGCCTGTGGACGGACTAAATTTTTTTTCCCAGCTGATCATCATCCTTGGTTTTTCCATTCCGGTTATCTACGTCTTCAATAAAATCAAACTACCCTCCATTATCGGATTTCTCATCACCGGCATTATCATCGGTCCTTTTGGCCTGAGGCTGATTGACGATACAGCCGGGATTCAGTTTCTGGCGGAAATCGGCGTGGCCTTTCTGCTTTTCACCATCGGCATCGAAATTCAGCTTTCCCGCTTTTTAAAGCATTTGTCGGAAATTCTTCTGACGGGCGGCCTGCAGATTTTGTGTACATTTATCGTGGGGGTGTGCATCGGACTGGCGATGCAGTTGAGCGTCAGCCAGTCTATTTTCATCGGATTCATTCTGGCCCACAGCTCGTCGGCCCTGGTGCTCAAAATTCTCAAAGACCGGTCGGACGAAGATGCGCCGCAGGGCCGGATTTCCATCGGCGTCATCCTGTTTCAGGATGTGATGGTCGTGCCGATGATGCTGCTCATCCCGTTTCTGGCCGGTGAAAGCGGGCCCGACGCTCTGATGATCATCTGGAAACTTCTCAAATCCGTTCTGATTATTGTCATCATCCTGGTCGCGGCGCGTTATGTCATCCCCCTTGTGCTGGAAAAACTGGTCAACATGAACATGCGCGACGTGCTGGTGATTTCCTCCGTGGTGATCACGATGGGAATCGCCTGGATCACGGAATCCCTGGGCCTTTCGCTCGCCATCGGCGCCTTTCTGGCGGGACTGGCACTGTCCGACACGGATTTCACACACCAAATCATCAGCGACATCAACCCGTTTCGGGACGTCTTCCTGTCCGTTTTTTTTGTCTCGTTCGGCATGATCCTCAATCTTGATTTTCTGCGAGAGCATACCGGCTATATTTTTTTGACCTCTCTGGTCATTATTGTAATTAAGGCGGCAATCGTCTTCGGCCTGGTCAAGCTGCAGAAATACCCCCTGCGCGTCGCGCTGCTTTCAGGTGTGCTGCTCTCACAGATCGGTGAATTTTCATTTGTCCTGGCTTCTCAGGGCTTTAAAAGCAACATCATTTCCAATTATATCTATCAGACCTTTATCGGCGCGTCCGTTTTAACATTTATCGTGACGCCACTGCTCGTTTCGCTGGTTTACTATGTATTAGCCCGCAGAAATGTTTTTGATCCCGCGCAGGACGTCAAACCGGACTCCTGCACAAACGCATCCAACCATGTGATTATCTGCGGCATGGGCCTCAACGGCAGAAACCTCGTCCGTGTACTCAAAGATACCGCGATTAATTATGTGATCATCGATCTTAATTTTTCGAAAATAAAAAATGCGAAAAGCAAGGGCGATAAAAATACTATCTGGGGCGACGCATCCAACGTGGAAATCCTGAGGCGCGCGAATGTCGAGGCCGCGCGCGTCATGGTGATTGCCATTTCCGATCGATTTCTGACCAAGAGCTGCCTGTCCAATGCCAGGGCCATCAATCCGAATCTGCATGTCATCGTCCGCACAAAATATCTCTCTGATATCGAGGATTTGCTGGCGCTGGGGGCCAACGACGTTATTCCCGAGGAATTTGAAACGTCCATCCAAATCTTCAGCAGGGTTTTAAAAATGTTTCACGTTCCCAACAGCATCATTTTGACGCAGGGAAATATCATCCGCAATAAATCTTACGGCGTTTTCCGGGAAGTCCGTTATACGCAGGAAGCCTTCGACCAGATCAGTCAGATTCTGGCGCAGGGCACCATTGAAACCTATTATATTGCCGCAGGAAATCCGAATATCGGGAAAAGCATCAGGGACGTCAATCTGAAAGCGGAATCGGGCGCGATGATCATCAACATCATTCGCCATGACCAGACCATTACCCACCCGCCCGGTGACTTTGTTCTGGAAACCGCCGATCAGTTGATCCTCTTTGGCAGTCACAGCGCGATTGATACGGCGCTCAACATACTCGATGGAAACAATAATGACAACGCATCAGCATAACCAACATCATAAAGAAGAATCCTGGGGCAAGCGCCTGGTTGTTTCCATGATCATGAATCTGATCATTCCGGCGGTGCAGATTTATGGCGGTATCCTGTCGGGCAGTATGGCGCTGATCAGCGACGCGCTGCATAATTTAAGCGACTTCATAACACTTGTCATCAACTACGCGGCATTGATTATTGGAAAACGCGGGCCGACATTGAAACATACCTTCGGCTACAAACGTGTGGAAATTTTTGCCACATTAATCAGCGTTGCTCTTTTATATGGCGCAGCTTTCTATATTGCGGTTGAGGCGTGGCAGAGATTTCGTGAGCCGCAACACATTGCCGGCCAAATGGTGATCTGGATTGCCTTGTTTGGTTTTGTCGGTAACACGCTCTCTGCCCTGCTGTTGCATGCCGGCTCGAAAGTCAATTTGAATATGAAAAGCGCTTTTTTGCACATGTTGGCCGACGCGGCGACGTCCCTGGGCGTGGTGGCGCTTGGTATTCTATGGATATTTAAACCCTGGTACTGGCTCGATCCCCTGTTTTCCTGGTTCATTGTCGCCATAATCTTATACAGCGGTTGGGGACTCATCAAGGACAGTTTTCTGATTTTGATGAACGCGACACCGCCGGGCATTGATTTGGAAGCAATTCAAAAAACCCTAGAATCCATTGACGGCATCAGGGAAATTCATGACCTGCACGTCTGGAATCCATCGGCCGAAAGCATTGCGCTGGCTGTGCATATTACCGTCCCCGATCAAATGCTCGGCAAAGTGGATGAACTGGCGGGTGAAGTCAGGACGGTACTTGCCGCCAAATTTAAAATTGATCATCCGACTTTGCAGTTTGAAAGCAACAGCTGCAATCACGGACAGCTTCTGTGCTGCACGCCAGACAATGGACATAGCGATCACGAGCATGAGTAGGATGGCAAACAGCATCTCATGATCCGAAATCCACACCTATCTCGATACAATCTGTTGAAATAAAATCTCCCGTGACCCATAATGGGCTTGACAGCCAAAGTCTCCATCCTGTATGTTTTAAGGGTAAACACGCGCATGATATTTGAATCCACCAAACTCTGCGCGTACGAGTGGCTGGTTCATTGAACCGGCAGTGCGGCAGAGATAATTTAAAGAGGTACAACTATGAAAATCATTGTCTCCGGATCACTGGCATACGACAGAATTATGGACTTTCCCGGACACTTCTCAGACCATATCCTTCCCGATAAGATACATGTTTTGAACATCTGTTTTCAAGTGGACAGCATGAAGGAGAAATTCGGCGGCACAGCGGGTAACATCGCCTATGCACTGACCCTGATGGGTGAGAAACCTGTCATCTCTGCCGCTATTGGCCATGATTACCAGCGGTATTTCGAAGGGCTTGCCAGAAATGGGATCTCTACTGAGTCCATCCGCATTATCGAGGACGATTTCACGGCTAGCGCCTACATAACCACCGACCGGGCAGACAACCAGATAACCGGGTTCCACCCGGGCGCCATGAAGCATACTTCTGCCCTGGATTTTGACAAGCTCGACCCAAAGGATACCATGCTGATCATCTCGCCAGGCAACCTTGATGACATGGTGAACTATCCGCGCGCTTGCAAGGCAAAGAATATCCGCTATATCTTCGACCCGGGGCAAGCCTTGCCCATGCTGGATGCACAAGACCTGATCCAGGCCATAGAGGGATGCCGGATATTGATCACCAATGACTATGAGCTGGAACTGATCATGAGCAAGACCGGGTTAGACAAAAAGGCATTACTGAGCCGCGCAGGTGCTATCATCACCACTTTGGGAGAAATGGGATCGCAGCTCTGCACACAAGAAGGCGAGGTGCGTATTCCTGCAAGCAAGGCACGCCAGGTGGTTGACCCCACAGGTGCAGGAGACTCGTTTCGGGGCGGCCTTATAAGCGGCCTGGTTCAGGGTAAGGATATCGAGCAGTGCGCCAGGATGGGTAGCGTTTGCGCCTCTTTTTCCGTAGAGTGCTATGGCACGCAGGAATACCGGTTCAGCCCCGAAAAATTCAACGAAAGGCTGTGCATCTCTTCCTGATGAGAGCCTGACAACCATCTCAATTTTGTATTAGTTAAATGCAAAATTGATAAAAGTTATCATAGAGGGAGAGTATATGGATATTCTAACAAGTAAGCAAAACAGCATTCTCAAAATCGAATTTAACCGGCCGGAAAAGAAAAATTCGATTACGTCCGCCATGTATCAAATGATAGCGGATGCCATCAAGGACGGAGAAGAAGATAAGGCTGTGCGTGTGATATTATTTTGCGGCAAACCAGACATTTTTTCTGCGGGGAACGACTTGGAAGACTTTATGAATAACAAAGAGGATGTCACCGATCGACCGGTGGCACAATTTATGCGTAATCTCAGCGGGGCTGCCAAGCCGGTCATCGCCGCCGTAGCAGGCGCGGCCATTGGCATCGGCACCACAATGCTTTTACATTGCGATCAGATTTATGCGGCGGATAACGCCAAATTCTCGATGCCTTTTGCCAAACTCGGTTTGTGCCCGGAATTTGCCTCAAGCAAGCTTTTGCCGCAAATTATCGGTTATCAGCGCACCGCCGAGTTGCTGTTTTTTGGCGAAGCCTTTTCCGCCAGGGAAGCCTTCGACATGGGGCTGGTCAATAAAGTGTTGACGCAAGAAGAGCTTCTGCCCTATGCTTACGCCCAGGCGGCGAAGCTTGCCGCACTGCCACCGTCGTCTTTGCGCACCACCAAGGGCCTGATGAAAGCGCGCACTTACGATGCGGTAACCGCTCAGATGGTGCAAGAAAACAAGCACTTCAGCGCCATGCTGCAAGCGCCGGAAGCCAAAGAGGCGTTTGCTGCCTTCTTCGCGAGACGTAAGCCTGATTTTTCGAAATTTTCTTAAACGGGTGATTTGCCCAGGAGAAACGCGGACATTCAGTTCTTGACAACCGACGATTATTATGAGGTATTGAGCCCGAAAACAGGGTGAAATATGCGTCAGGACGAAAAGGTATCCCGGTATGAAGTCAATCGGAACGTGAGAATGGTTTTCACCCGTCACGATGCAGACCTGACAAGAATAGACTACTCCTTTATGGGTAGCACGGTCTATTTCAACGGAGACCTTGTTAGGGCGAATGGGGATTTTTCTGCGCAGGAGATTGAAAGCATTGCCAGGGAAATTTCGGCCTTGCCCCATGTGCGGGATATGCACTTCGACCTCAACAACTGGGTGGTGGCCTCTTCGGGTGATTCTTCTTGGCAGGTCAACCGGAGCAAAAAAGCCGGCAGCATCAAGGGGACGACTAATCAAACGGGTTCTTCAGACGCCACCGTCGTCATCAAAAAGACGGAAGAATTACAGGATGTCTTAGCTCATCTTAAGGCGAACTTAAAAACAAAGGATTAGCCCTATCCTTAACGGAATCATTCGATAAATTATTCATAAACCACAAGATTTTTTTCACATATTTTAACTTTGCTACGAGCTCAATTATGTGTTATAGGGCTGCCTCGTCGTTCGAGAAATCACGCGCCCATGGCTCAGCTGGATAGAGCGCCAGACTACGAATCTGGATGTCGGAAGTTCGAATCTTCCTGGGCGCACCAATAAAATTAGGGGGTTAGGCAAATTGTCTAGCCCTTTATTTTTTCCTGTGCTGCCTTGTATGCTAACCATGAACCCATGGCCAGAGGGTTTTATGGACTAAAATTTTCTTGACTTCGCCTGCCCGTTTATTTATCTTGCATACTAAATAATAGGGAAGGTGTTTCCTTGATCAGTTATCAGGACGTCATTTTATTTATCCTCAGTAAAGCCAATCAAAAAGTTTACGGAATTTTTAAATCCCGCCTGCAACCCTACGGCCTGACGCCCATGCAGGCGCTGGCCCTGCACGCCCTGTACGAGGAAGAAGGTCTTTCCGCCGGAGAACTGGGAAAGCGTCTCGCCCTGGATAGCGCCACCTTATCCGGCGTTCTGGATCGCATGGCGGAAAGCGGATGGGTTGTTAAGAACGCCGTTAAAGCGGACAGACGCGTCCTGAATATCCAACTGACAGACAAATCGCGCCAATGCCGGGAGAAATTTTTGAAAGACACCATAGCTGTTAACCAGGAGGTTCTTTCCATGTTCAGCGCGGAAGAAAGACTGCTTTTCATACGAATGCTGAAAGACCTTCGAAAGTAAATATTTGATTTAATGCTTAGCATACAAGATAATATCGGAAGTTATGGAGGCCAATAATGTCAGACCGTACAAGAAAAACCGTCAACCGCAAAAAGACCCGTTATCCGGTAACGGATTATGAAAGAATTTTTCATCCCCGCCGGCTCGCGATTATCGGCGTTTCCGCTGAAGAAAACGGCGTCGGCTTTGGCGCAGGAATGTTGAAGGTCATCATGGCCATGGGGTTTGAAGGTGAAATATTCCCCGTCAATCCGAAAGGCGGCACGATCGCGGGACTGAATATTTTCAAGAGCGTCGAGGATATTCCGGAAAAAATCGATTTTGCCATCATCGCCGTGACGGCCCGGCACGTATCGGAGGCACTGGAAGCCTGCCGAAAAAAAGGCGCTGCCGGCGCGGAGATTCTTTCCTCCGGTTTCAGCGAACTGGGAACCCCGGAAGGAAAAGACCTTGAACGGCAAATCAAAGAAATAGCCGACAAAGGCATCCGCGTTGTCGGCCCCAATTGTTTTGGCATCTATTGCCCGGCAAGCGGCCTGACGCTGCTTCCGGGGCCGGATCTTTCGCGCCAGAGCGGGCCGGTAGCATTTCTGGCCCAAAGCGGCGGCATGTCCATTGACTTTGCACATGCGGGAAAATGGCTGGGTGTCCGGTTCAGCAAGGTTGTCAGTTTCGGCAACGGCGCCGATCTGCGGGAAACCGATCTTCTGCACTACTTGAAGGATGATCCGGAAACCAAAGTCATCTCGATGTATATCGAAGGCATTAAAGATGGTGACAATTTCTTCCGCGAAATTAAAGCCGCCGCAAAGAAGAAACCTGTCATTGTTTACAAAGGGGGTCTCTCGCGCGCCGGCGCCAGAACCGTTGCCAGCCACACCGCGTCCATGGGTGGAAGTCGTGTGATCTGGCAGTCCGTTCTGAAGCAGGCGGGCGCCATTCAGGTCCATGACACAGAAGAGCTGGCACAGACCAGCATGGCCTTTGCGCTTCTGCCACGCAAAGCATTCAAAGGAATATCCATTGTGGGCGGCGGCGGCGCTATCGGTGTCACCGCCTGTGATACCGCTGAAATTTACGGCATCGACATACCGCCATTTTCTGACGATCTTCAGGCGCGCATCGGCGATCATCTCCCTAAACCCGGATCGAGCTCCGTCAACCCTATTGACGTGGCCAACCCTTTTGTTGTACCGCAAACCATCAAACAAGTTCTGCTCGCCGCGGCGGAAGATAAACGGGTTGAACTGCAAATTATCGTTTCGCTTCTTTTTCATTATAAAACAATTGCCCACATGTTCAATAAGCCGGTGGCGGAAGTTACGCCTTTCCGGGAACTGGCCCAGGCGGTTCGTGAGGTTGTGGACCAGACCGGCAAGCCGGTTATCGCTGTTCTCCCCAACGCGAAAAGAGGATTAGACAATCTGGATATCACTGAAATGATTGCCATGGCCAGGCAGGAATATATTGATCGCGGCATCCCGGTTTTTGATGAGCTGCACGATGCCATCCGGGCAATCGCAAACGTCAACACCTATTATGGAGGAAAAAATTATGAAAAAAGATAAAGCTATTCAAATGATCGGCAACGCCTTACGCAAAGGCCGCACTGCGCTTTCGGAATATGAGGCCAAGCAAGTCCTGGCTGCCTATGATATCCCGGTAACGCGCGAAATTCTGATCAAAGACAAAAAGAATCTGGACACAGCCATTCAGAAAATCGGCTTCCCGCTGGTCATGAAAGGTTGCTCCGCGGAAATCGCTCACAAAACGGAAAAAGGGTTGATTCATGTGGACATCCGCACCGCCACAGAGGCAAAAAAAGCCTTTAAAGAAATCATGGCCGGCATGGAGGGTTTTGACGGCGGCGTTTTAATGCAGGAAATGATCAAAGGCCGGCGCGAACTGGTCATGGGACTGACGCGTGATCCGCAGTTCGGCCCCTGCGTCATGTTCGGCCTGGGGGGAATTTTTACGGAAATCCTGCGGGACATTTCTTTCCGCCGCGCGCCCCTGGAAACCCGCGACGCTCACGAGATGATGCAGGAGATCAAGGGACATAAAATCCTGGATGCCGTGCGCGGCATGGAAGCGGCGGATAAAAAGCGCCTGAGCGATATGTTGATTGCCATCGGCCGCATTGGCCTGGAGATTCCGGAAGTCTCGGAAATCGATCTCAACCCCGTCATTCTTTCCGGCTCAAAGCCCGTTGTTGTGGATGCGCTGATAGTACTGAAATAGGCATAGGCTGAAGACTGTTAGGGTGAATTCCAGTTCAAAGTGCACCACGTTTAGCTAAAGAGAATATCTCATTGGGAGTCTGGTAGTTGAGACATTTTCTGGGGCGATTATTAAGTTTCTTGACGACAAAAGCAATCCAGCCGATCGCTGCGCTCCGGCTGATTTATTCGTTGCCCATGAAGTAAAGCATGAAGTAAAGTATTGCAATAAGTTGCATTATGAAATAATATGCACCATAATGTAATTTGGAGGGAAATCATATGCCTACAGCAGTTAGAATATCAAAGGAACTGGTTGATGAAGCAAAGAGATTCAGCCGCATCGATCATCGTTCCCTAGCTGGTCAAATCGAGCATTGGGCGCGCATGGGGAAGTGTGCCGAGGAAAATCCGGATTTGCCATATATCCTAATTAAAGAAATCTTGATCGGTCTTGATGAATTAGATCAGGGTGAAAAGACGGAATACAAGTTCGGATAGGGTGCTATGAAAATCTACCAATCGAGACTATTTGAGAAAAAAGTGAAGAAAATGTCTAAAGCTGAAAAAGATGCTTTAGATCGGGAAGTGAGAAATATTGCTGAAAACCCGAATATTGGTGAAGAGAAAAAGGGCGATTTGAAAGGTGTGTTTGTCCATAAATTCAAGCTCAAGACGAATTTATATTTGTTGGCATATAGGAAAGCCGGCACAGATTTGGAACTTGTCATGATTGGTTCTCATGAAAACTACTATCGTGATCTCAAGGGTTACTTAAAAAGCAGATAAATCGGGTAACCAGTCGCTGCACCGGATCGGCATCGGCGTGCATGCACGCCTCCCGGTGAGCTTTTCGTGAGCCGTCATATGAATAGAAAGATATGGAGCTTTAAATGGTTATAAGGAATGAAGCAATTTCAGATATAGCAGCAATAAACGAAGTCACGATAGCCGCCTTTGAGAATCTTGCAATTAGTCATCATACAGAACAATACATAATAAATGCACTACGTGAGGCCAATGCGTTGACTATTTCGCTGGTCGCGGAGATTGATGGACAGGTGGTAGGTCATATTGCTTTTTCACCTGTAACAATTTCTGACGGTACAATAGGTTGGTACGGCCTCGGCCCGGTTTCTGTATTGCCGGAGTATCAAAAAAAAGGAATTGGGAAATCCCTTATCGGTGAAGGGGTGTCTTTACTTAAAAAGTTGGGCGGCCAAGGTTGCGTTCTTGTGGGTCATCCGAACTACTATAAGCGGTTAGGTTTCCAGAATTTTCCAAAACTGGTTCACGAGGGAGTTCCGCAAGAAGTTTTCTTTGCCTTGCCGTTTACCGAAAATGTTCCAAAAGGCATCGTTGTATTTCATGAAGGGTTCTTGGCAAAGTGCTAACTTAAGGCAATCCAGCCGCGCTACGCTCCGGCTCAGCTCTACATTAAACATATCCAAAATTATGGAATGCAAAAAAGAATCCAATCTGAAAACATGCAGTTGCTCTTACGAGCCGTGCAGCCGGAAAGGCATCTGCTGCGATTGTGTCGCGTATCATCTTCCCAAAAGACAGTTGCCGGGATGCTTTTTTCCGAAAGACGCAGAAAAAACATACAATCGTTCCTTTGAAAATTTCGCCGATCTGGTTGCAAAACGGCAGGTATAGGCAGCAGAAGCTATGAACCCACCGCTTTTTCCCACTCGCCTATAAACATAAGTTGATCAATTGACAAAAATTCATAATCATGCGCATGAGCAAATGCATTGAAAAATATAACTTCATGGGAGGTTCTACTATAGTATGGAAAACTTGAAAGACCTGCAATTGCGCTACGAATCCCTTAAAGGGCTGGGCTTGAAGTTGAATATCGAACGCGGACAGCCCGGCGACGATAATTTTAATTTATCAAATGCCCTGCTCAACATTGTGACGGAAAAAGACATTATGACCAAGAGCGGTTTTGATGTCCGCAATTACCCGGGAGGCGTTCTGGGCCTGCCGGAGGCTCGTGAATTGTTTTGCGGCATTTTAGGCGCTAAACCAGAGGAAACACTGGTCGGCAATAATGCCAGCCTGCTCATCCTCTCCAAGGTCCTGATGTGGGCGCTGCTGCGCGGCCTGGTGGGAAGTCCCGCGCCCTGGAACAAAATCGACAAGCCCAAGATGATCGTCACCGTGCCCGGCTACGACCGTCATTTCCTGTTGCTCTCCGAAATGGGATTCGAAATGATCCAAGTTAAAATGACCCCGGATGGGCCTGATATGGCGGAAGCCGAAAAAGCCGTGGCGGATCCGGCCGTGAAGGGAATCCTTTTTGTCCCCACTAACTCCAATCCCACCGGTGATACGGTTTCCGATAAAACGGTAACGAGGCTGGCTTCGATGAAAACAGCCGCGCCGGACTTTACCATTTTCGCCGATGACGCGTATGTCGTCCACCATCTGGTTGATAATCCCAAAAAGCCAAAAAACCTGCTGCGCACCTGCGAGGAAGCCGGAAATCCCAACCGGGTGTACCTCTTCAGCTCAACGTCCAAAATTACTTTCTCCAGTTCCGGTCTGGGTTTTATGGCAACCAGCGTCGCAAACCTTACATATATTTCCAAGCTCTTCGGGACGATGTTTATCGGTCCCAACAAGGCGGAACAGTTGCGTCATGTGAAATTCCTCAGTGCGTATCCGGGCGGGGTTGCCGGTCTGATGAAAGAGCACGCCAAATTGCTGAAACCCAAATTCGACATCGCTGAAAAAGTGTTGTCTCAGGAACTGGGTTCTAGCGGGCTGGCTACCTGGAGCAAGCCGAAAGGCGGTTATTTCATAAGCCTGGATACGGTCAAGCCGGTCGCCAAACGAGCCGTGGCGTTATGCAAAGAAGCAGGCGTGGCCATCACACCGGCCGGCGCGACATTTCCTTTTGGCAAAGACCCGAAAGATGCCAACATCCGCATTTCACCGACCCGGCCACCGGTTGCCGAACTGGAAAAAGCCATCGAAGTGCTGGCCGTATGTATCAAACTCGCTTCAGCGGAATTGGACGGCGCCGGGAAATAGAAGGGATAAAATAAGTGGTCATTGTTGAAGATCAAAAAGCTGCTTGTTTTAAAATCGGTTTGCTCAAACCATAAAAAACCCCCCTCAGTCTATATGGACCTGAGGGGGCTATATTACACAGATCATGTTTTTTGCTGTAGCGGTTATATCTTTACTACTTCTGATCAGGTCACAATGTTCTTCACTGCATCAATAACCGGGTTGGTAAACAGCGCCATCAAAAGGGTGTAGAGGGCAAAGGCGCCAACAACTTCCGCCGTGTACATCTTGTTATATTTTCTTTTTAAAGAAACCAGGATCAATCCGCCCACG
>JANYAF010000227.1 GCA_025355175.1 Deltaproteobacteria bacterium
AATATATTCCTGAACTTTTGATTTTGTGGTTTCCTTTTTGGATTCCTTCGACTTTTCCGGGGTTATATCTTTGGACTTAATTTTTTTTTCATTCATGGCAGGGGCCAACTCCTAAGAGTAAATATTGGATAGAGAAACAAAAATCATGATCAGGGCAAAGAAGCCCTTAGCTACTCTCTGGCCGGTCATGGCAAAGAAAGCCCGGTTGGATACTTGATGGGGACCTCTTAACCTGGATTGACGGAACAATTCCATGATCAGTAATCCTGCTAATCCTCCGAGGAAAAAACCTCCCCAGATGCCGAGTCCCCAGAGAAGGGGCGTAAAAATAATCATGCCCACTGCCGCGCCAATGGCAACCCCCCAGAGGGATTTCTTGATGACAGGGGTTTTGTACGCTTGGGTCAATCCCGCCAAAAAATCAAGCGTCTCGGCCAGAATGGAAAAGACAAAGAGGAACAAAAGAACTTTCCACCCGACTTGTGCAAAACCGGTAAAAAGGGCGTAGAGCAAAACGTCCAGGAAAATAATGATGGTTCCAGGCAATCCGAATAAAATCAGATAAATCCCGATAAACAATATTAAAATAAAAATAACAAATCCCGCCGTGGCCAAGGATGACAATGTTATTACTTCCTCTTCATTTTCGAAGGTTTCATCTTTTCAAAAACAAGCACGATGGTGCAAGCAATATAGATGGAGGAATAGGTGCCGATGACGACGCCGACCAGCATGGGGAAAGCTAAATCATGGATGACCGCTCCACCGAAAACATACAAGGCCAGGACGGTGAAGAAAACAGTCAGCGAGGTTAAGATTGTTCTGCTGAGCGTTTGATTGATACTCAAGTTAATAAGATCGCCCAGCTTCTGTTTCGGATTCAGTTTTACATTTTCCCGGATTCTGTCCAACGTAACGATTGTGTCGTTAATGGAAAAACCGATAATAAAGATGAGGGACGCCAGAATAGAAATGGTAAATTCCATATTCATGATGGAAACTGCTCCCATCGTAATAATGACATCATGGACGAGTGCGAGAATGCCTCCTACCGCGTAGCGGAACTCAAAGCGCCAGCCGACGTAAATCAGCATGGCCAGCCAGGAAAGAACAACAGCAATAATGGCCTTTCTGGTGAAATCTGCACCGACTTTAGATCCGACGACTTCCACGCGCCGGATTTCAAAATTCTTGTTGAAAGCGGCGGAGAGCGGTTGTTCCACATTGGCGGCCAGCATCTTTTGATCGTTGAAAGATTCCGTTGTACGGATCAAAAATTCATTGGCGCCGAACTGTTGAATTGTGCTGTTTTCCAGCTTGGTTGATTTGAGAGACGTCCGAATCTGATCGGCGGAAATATCTTTTGAAAATTTAACTTGAATGATTGAACCACCGGCGAAATCAATACCGGGATTCAAGCCGCCATGAAAAATAACCGATCCGATGCCGATGATGATCAGGATTGCTGAAAAAATAACCGCGTACTTCATTTTTCCAACAAAATCTATGTGAATACCTGGTTTTATCAACTCCATGCTCATACTATATCTCCTGCGCGCGCTTGAATTTAAATGCTCAGTTTTTTGATGTTAAAGTTCTGCATAACGTAATCAAAGATTACCCTGGTTATAAAAATTGCGGTAAAAAGACTGGCCAGAAGGCCAATGATGGTGGTCACCGCGAACCCTTTGATCGGGCCTGTGCCGAAGAAAACCAGAATAATGGCTGCTACGATACCCGAGATATGGGTATCAATAATGGTGATAAAGGCTCTGTCATAACCCGTGTTGAGAGCCAGACGGACGTTTTTCCCCGTTCTTAATTCCTCGCGGATTCTTTCAAAGATCAGAATGTTCGCATCCACCGCGACGCCGACCGTAAGGAGCATTCCGGCGATACCCGGCAGGGTGAGCGTTGCCTGGAAGGCGGCAAGAACCGCCAGGATCAGGATGATATTAATGATGACGGCTAGATCAGCCACAGCACCGGAAAGCCTGTAATACACAAGCATGAAGAGGATGACTAAGAGTGAGCCGATAATAGTCGCCAGAATGCCATGCCGGATCGAATCACTGCCCAGCGACGGGCCGACGGTTCTTTCTTCCAGAATATTAACGGGAGCGGGTAGAGCGCCGGCGCGTAACACGATGGCCAGATCACGCGATTCATCCATGGTGAAATTGCCGGTAACCTGTGCCTGTCCGCCGGAGATTCTTTCCTGGATGACGGGCGCTGAATGGACGACGCCGTCGAGAACAATCGCCAGGCGTTTGCGGACGTTTTCGTTGGTAATTCGGTCAAAATCCGCCGCGCCCTGCGTATTAAATTTGATGGAGACATGCGGCTCGCCGAAACGGTCGGAAATCTGAACTTTGGCGGTTTCCAGCGAAGCGCCGGTCAGGAGTGTTTTGTTTTTTAATAAATAGGGGACCCGGCCTTTTTGACCGCTGGATTTATCCTCGCGCGTGCCGTAGGCAATGATCGAGCCTTCCGGAATATTGCCGCGTAGTGCTTCGTCAAGAGAATTTTCCTCATCAACGATTTTGAATTCCAAAAGCGCCGTTTTGCCGATCAGATTTTTAGCTCTTTCCGGATCCTTAATACCTGGTAACTGAATCAATATCCGGTTGTCGCCTTCAGGAATAATTTCCGGTTCCGCGATGCCGAATTGATCCACGCGATTACGGATGGTTTCCAGAGAATGTTCGATAGTCAATTTTTTCAGATCGACTGCTCTTTTGTCATTTATTTTTAAAGTTACGAATTGTCCGCTGTCGCGTGGCGTGGATGAGGCTATTTCCAGATCAGGGTAACTGTCTTTCAGCACCTTTTCCAGGGCGGTTTTGTCTGCCGTATCGGTCAGTTCCAGTGAAATTGTGGCACCTTTGGCTTTTTCCACTTTACGGAAACGGACTTTGCTTTCCATCAATGATTCTTTTAAATCATTGGAGGTTCTTTCCATCATGGCTTCCAGAGCTTTATCCGTATCAATTTCCAGAACAAGGTGCATCCCGCCCTGTAAATCCAGACCCAGATGAATTTTTTCCTTGGGCAGATATTGATTCCACGGGGATGGAATATCGGGAATAAAGGTCGGTATCAAGAAGTACAAAGCCGCAAGACACACAATTAAAGTGATAGCTAGCCTGATCTTTAAAGATTTGAACATGAAATGCCCCTTTCTATGCTATGGCTTTGTCGCAGGTGAGGGGGCCGGTGAACCCGCCTTCTGAATCACAGCGCCGATAGCGCTTCGCGCGATTTTAATTCGTACTTTGTCGGCAATTTCCAGCGTGATGACTGCATCAGCCAAACCGCTGATCTTGCCGTGAATGCCGCCGGTGGTCATAACCGTATCGCCGTAGGCGAGGTTATCCAGCAGCGCTTTGAGTTCTTTCTGCTTTTTTTGCTGTGGACGGATCATTAAAAAATAGAAGATGCCAAAAATCACCACCATCATGATGATAAAACTCCAATCACCGAAGCCGCCTGCCCCTTGTGCTCCCAGTGTCCCTTGATTGCCGCCCATTGCGTATGCTGTTGATATCAATTTTAGTTCCTCCTTAAAATTTGCTCTTTATCAGAATTTTTCATAATTTCATCTTAATTTATTAAAAAAATCTTGTTTAAATTCTAAAAACCGATTTTCACTTATGGCCGTCCGTATTTTTTCCATGAGGCGCATATAATGGCGGATATTATGAATGGTGTTCAATACCATAGCCAGTATCTCACCGGCAACATAAAGATGCCTTAAATAGCCCCTGGAATAATTTTTACAGGTGTAGCAATCGCATGTTTCATCAAGCGGATTATTATCTTCCCGCCATCGTGCGTTTTTTATAACAATCTTTTCGGAATTTGTAAACAATAATCCGTGCCGCGCGCATCGTGTCGGAATGACACAGTCAAACATGTCGATGCCGCATGAAACGCCGTAAACAAGATCCGCAGGTGTCCCGACGCCCATCAGGTAGCGGGGTTTTTCGCAAGGCAACAGGGGGGTGATTTCTTCGGTGATGGCGTACATCATTTCCTTGGGTTCCCCCACGCTCACGCCTCCCAGTGCGTAGCCATCAAAACCGATGGGGATGGTTTGTTCGACGGCCTGGCGGCGCAAATCCAGATACGTGCCGCCCTGGACAATGCCGAAGAGCGCCTGGTCGTAACTTGTTTTTGCCTCCCGACATAGTTTGGCCCACTTCACGGTTAAAGCCAAAGAATCCTGAGTTTGCTTTTGTGTTGCGGGATAGGGTGTGCATTCGTCGAGGCACATCATGATATCCGAGCCCAGGGATTCCTGGATTTCGACGGCTTTTTGCGGAGTCAGAAGATGTTTGGAGCCATCAATGTGGGACCGGAACATCACCCCATCCGGCAGAATTTTGCGCAGCGCGCCCAGAGAGTAAATCTGAAAGCCGCCGCTGTCTGTCAGGATCGGCCCCGGCCAGTTCATGAAGGAATGGAGACCTCCCAGCTTGCGAATCGTTTCATGGCCGGGACGCAAATACAGATGATATGTGTTGCCCAGGATAATTTGAGCGCCGCAGTTTTGAATGTCTTCCGGGCGCAGAGCTTTAACGGTGCCCTGCGTGCCCACGGGCATAAATGTAGGCGTATTGATCGCACCGTGCGGGGTAATCATTTTTCCCAGGCGTGCGGACGTCAGGTCATCTTTCTTGATCAATTCAAATGAAAAAGGCATTAGGTTTTATCCTATTCCCGCCATGCGGGATAAGTGCGTTAACGACATTGCCTTCTACCGGAAAGCAATTTCTAACTTACTAAATAATCAGCATGCAGTCGCCGTAACTATAAAATAAATAACGGTTTTCAACGGCCTGGGCATAGGCCTTCTTCATAAAATCCGTGCCGGCAAAAGCGCAGACCAGCAAAAATAACGATGATTGGGGCAGATGAAAATTGGTCAATAGTCCATTCACTCTTTTAAAAGAATAGCCGGGATAAATATAATGACGAGTTTCGCCCGATTGGGGTGTGATGTATCCGTTTTTATCGGCCACGCTCTCCAAAGTTCTGGTGGAGGTTGTGCCCACGGCAATGACCCGCTTAGCATTATTGATTTTTTCCGCCGCATCAGGGCTTATTTCAAAAAATTCCGTTTCCATGACATGGTTTTCAACGATGTCGGTTTCAATCGGTAAAAAAGTGCCAATGCCGACATGCAACGTTATCGGGGCGATTTGAACGCCTTTGGCTTGCAAGGCGGCGAGGACGTCTGGTGAAAAATGCAGACCGGCGGTTGGTGCGGCAATAGAGCCGGCGGCTTTTGCATAAATGGTCTGGTAGCGCTCGCGGTCGTTAGTATTGTCCAGCCCAACGCTCTTTTTTCGCTTAATATAGGGGGGCAGAGGGGCGCGTCCGAAGCGTTCCAGGTAATTTCCAAAGCCATTGGCCGCGCTAAATGCCATGAGCCACTTTTTGTCAGAGAAACGGGCTACGACCTTTGCCTCACAGGAATGCCCCAGATCGATCGTATCATTTTCATTTATCCTTTTTCCAGGGCGTGCCAGCACTTCCCACAACTCCGAGCCGTCTTTTTTTTCTTTGCAAGTCAAAAGCAAGATTTCGAGAATCGCCCCGGTGTTTTTTTTGCCGTAAATCCTGGCCGGAATGACGCGGGAGTCGTTGATGACCAGAACGTCACCTCGCTCAAGATATTCCGGCAAAGAAGAAAATTGGCTGTCCTTGATCATCTCTTCTTTTCGATGAAGCATCATCATACGCGAAGCGTCTCTTTGCGGCCGCGGGTGTTGCGCAATGAGCTCATCGGGTAAAAAATATGAAAAATCCTGTAAATTCATAGCATCCCCGGCAAAAGTGAAAAATCTTGGGCAAATAATCAGAATAAACTGCGGGTGTCAATCAATTACATCAGCGCCGCCCGAAATAAAGCAGAATCAGACCGACAAGAATGGCGGAAATACCGGCAAACCGTAAGGTGGAATCCGGCAGAGTCGAGATTTTAATCAGATAGATTTTCATTTTTTCCGGTGAAACCAGATAGGGAAGGCCTTCAAAGATAAAAACCATCCCCATCACACAAAGGAAATAATCCACTTGTTCAGATCCTCTTTTTCTTAGCGTCGTTCCAGAGCGCATCCATTTCGTCGAGGGTCGCGTCTTGTAGTGATTGACTGCGGGCGGAAAGTTGTTCAGTCACATAGGCAAAGCGCCGCAAAAATTTATCGATGGTTCCGGTTGCCGCCGTTTCGGCGTCCACTGATAGAAAACGGCTCAGATTCACCAGTGTGAAAAAGATGTCGCCCATTTCTTCTTCAATTTTTCCGGCATCGCCTTTTTCCCGCGCTCTCGCGAGTTCATGGAGTTCTTCCTTTAATTTTCCTAGGACGTCG
>JANYAF010000228.1 GCA_025355175.1 Deltaproteobacteria bacterium
GCGGCGGCCTTGCTGACGTGGAGTGGACCGTCCAACTGCTGCAACTCCAACATGCAGCCGCCGTGCCTTCCCTGCGTACGACGAACACCCTGGCCACCCTGGACGCCTTGGCCGCGGCGGGTCTGATGAGCTCCGACGACGCGGCGGCCCTGGCCGAGGCGTGGGCGCTCGCGACCCGGGTGCGCAACGCGATCATGTTGGTGCGCGGGAGGGCGGGCGACAGCCTGCCGACGGACACGCGAGAGCTCGCGGCGGTGTCCCGGGCCGTCGGGTTTCCGGCGGGTGCCACCGGCGCCTGTCACGGTCTCTTACACAGCGGCGGCCGATATGCCGTGTCCGACCCGATTGCGGCCAAAGAATGTTACGATGAGAATATGATTCTCCGCCGCATCGGCGAAAAATGCGTGGAACCGACCGGCGGATTGTTTGTGCGTCTACCGGGCGATTCCAAAATGTATCGGGAACGGTTTTTAAGAAGCTGTGACGACGTCGGCATTCCGACGGACATCATATCTTCCACCAAAGCGCTCGAACTGGTGCCCAATCTTAACCCGGAGATCGAGGAAGCTATTAAGGTTCCCGATTGCTCGATTGATCCTTTCCGCTTATGTATGCTCAACATGAGAACATCGGAGCTCAAGGGCGGCTTAATCTTTACGCGTCACCGGGTCACGGAAATTGTACAGTCCCACGGCCGCTGCATTGGCGTTAAAGCCACCGACGCGACCACCGGCGACGTGAAAGAAATTCATGGCAATATCATTGTCAATGCCTCTGGCGCCTGGACCAATCTCATAGCCGGGCTTGCCGGCTGCGACGTGCCTATTACCTTATCGAAAGGCAGCTTGGTGATCACCAATCACCGCCTGACCGATATGGTCATCAACCGCCTGCGGCCTTCTTCAGACGGCGATATTATCGTTCCGAACGAAGCGGTTTGTCTGGCCGGAACCACGTCGCTTACGGTGGACGACCCTGATAAAATTGCAATTCAGCCCGCTGAGGTGGACACGATTATCGGAGAGGCGGGCCGAATGATCCCGCATTTCAATCATACGCGCATCATTCGGGCATTTTCCGGCGTCCGTCCCCTGCTCAAATCGCAAAAACTCGACAGCCGCGATATTTCACGCGGCTTTCAGATTTTCGATCATCAAAACGGCATGTACAGCATCGTCGGCGGAAAGCTCACAACCTTCCGACTCATGGCGGAGAAAATGGTCGACACCATCATGAATGCCTTCAATCTGAAAAGGGCCTGTGAAACCGCTGAAAGACCGCTGGACGGGCAGGAAGAACTCAGCGGCTATCCTCTGTCCAAACGCCTGGCGGACATGAAAAACATTGTCTGCGAATGCGAGCTGGTGACCCGTAAGGACGTGGAACGAACGATCGAACAGACAGGCACCCGGCATGTCGGCGATATTCAGCATCGAACACGCCTGGGCATGGGGCCCTGTCAGGGCGGATTCTGCACGTTTCGCGCGCTCGGCATTATGCATGACATGAATATTTTAACGACGGAGCAATCCGTGCAATCCCTGCGGGAATTTCTCCAGAGGCGGTTTCGCGGCATCCGCTACGCCCTGTGGGGAGACCAGCTGCGGGAAGAACAGCTTGTCGAATATATCTACCTGGGCATTCTGGCGATGGAGAAAAACAAGTGAGCGTCATTGAATACGATGTCATTGTCATCGGCGCAGGCGTGGCGGGTCTGACCGCGGGCGCCTGGCTTTCCGGGCAGGGCTTAAAAGTGGCGCTGGTCACCGCCGGTGAGCCAACCGCCTGTCTGTCCACGGGTTGTATTGATGTTTGCGCCACAGGCGATGATCCCTTGCAGGGGATTGCCCATCTCCCTCATGAACATCCCTTTCATCTGGTTCCTCCCGAAACGATTCGTCAGGCGCTCGATGATTTTCAACAAATCATGGCAGATATGGACATGCCTTATACGGGAGGGCTGGACAATAACCGCCGGGTTCTTTCCGCCATCGGCACATTCAAAACGACCTGCCTGACGCCCGTAACCATGCAGGCCTCCCCGCAAAACGAAAATGAAAGGATTCATATCATCACCTTTGCCGGTCTGAAGGATTTTTATCCCGGATACATTATCTCGCGGTTCAAAAACGCGTCGTTCTCAACCTACGACGCCGGTGTTCCTACGACCATGGGCATCGCGGCCAATTTCGAAGATGACGCTTTTCAGGAAGCGTTCATCGTGTGGCTGGAAAACCAGCATATCCGCGAGGACAAAATTGCCGTTCCCGCTGTTTTGGGCTTGGAGTCGGCGGCGGCCATCATCAAACAAATTGAATATCGTCTGGAGCGTCCGGTCTTTGAAATTCCCACGATTCCACCTTCCGTGCCCGGCCGAAGGCTGTTTAACGGGCTGAAAGATCATTTTCGCCGCAAGGGGGGCATGATTTACTGGGGTTGGCCGGTGGTCGGCGTGGAAAAAACCGGAAGGCAGATTGAAGCGGTCATGGCCCAATCACAAGGCAGACCCAACAGCCTCAACGCCCGGGCGTTCATTCTGGCCACCGGATCGTTTGTCGGCGGAGGTCTGGAGGCGAAGCGCGATACGATTATGGAAAAAGTGTTTCATCTGCCGGTATTTGTGCCTGGCGAGCGGGAGGCCTGGTTTGATCAGGATTATTTTTCGATGAATCACGGCATCGGTCGGGCGGGCATTGCGGTCGATTCATCCTTCCAGCCTGCGGGTTGCCCCTGGGATAACATTTTTGTCTGCGGCGAAATCCTCGCCCACACGGAGGCATTGAAAAACGGCTGTGGACACGGTTTCGCGATAGCCACGGGACAGGCGGCGGCTAAATCGTGTCTGGAGCACATCCCATGAAGTACGAACACTGCATACGCTGCACCATTTGCGTAGAGAATTGCCCCGTGTTCCGGGTCAACCCGGCCTTTCCCGGTCCCAAACAGGCGGGGCCCGACGCCCAGCGCTTCCGGAGCGACCGGGAAAAATCAGCCGATGAATGGGTGCTCTCTTGCAGCCAGTGCAAACGCTGTGAAATGGCCTGTCCCTGCGGCGTGGAACCGGCGCAGATCATTCTCCGGGCGCAGCAGAAATACGGTTTGGAGCATCCCCACACAGCGGCGCATCTGCTTTTCGCCAACAATTACTACCTCTCCACGCTCGGGTCGATGACCGCGCCTTTAGCCAATAGATTTGCCGCAACAAAAATCGGGAAAAGGCTGTTCCAGCGGCTGGGCATCGCGACCTATATCCCCTTCCCCAAATTCAGCTTCAGAACGCTGCGGGGCACCATGAAAAGCCGCAGCCGCGAAACCCGGAAAGTCGCCTTTTTTTACGGCTGTTTCATCAACTTTTACCGCCCCGATATCGGCAGAAAAATCATCCGGATGCTGCAGTCGTTTAAGATTGATGTTGTCCTGCCGCCCCAGTGGTGCTGCGGACTGCCCGCTCTGGGCAACGGCAACCTGGCGCTGGCGCGTTCTTTCGCCGGAAAGAATGTTGCCTCTCTGTCCAATTATGTTGATGCAGGATACGACATCATTTATACATGCACATCCTGCGGTTTGTGTCTGTTGCACGATTATCAGGGCATCATGGAAATACCCGGGGCAAAAAAGATTGCGGAAAACAGCTACGACCTGCACGAATATGTCCTCAAACTGATCGCGGAGAGGGAGATCAACCCCCCATTCAAGGAAGTCAACCGCACACTGGCCTACCATATCCCCTGCCATCTGCGGGCGCTGGAAATCGGTTATCCGGCGGCTAATCTGATGAAACTGATTCCAGAACTGGACTGCCGGATACTTGATGACGCCTGCTGCGGACTTAACGGCAGTTACGGCTTTAAAAAAATCAACGAGGCCACGGCGGTTCAACTGGGTGGGCGCGCCGTTTCGTTAATCAAGAAAACGGGCGCGGAGGCGATTGTGGCGGATTGCGGTTCCTGCCGTATGCAGCTTAGCGGCCTTTCCGGAATGGACGCCTTTGATCCTGCAGAGATCCTCTGCGAATCGCTCGGCATCAAAGATAAAAAATAAAAAGGGGCTTCATATCGAAGCCCCTTTTTTGATCACTTTAAAATAAATATTCTATGGGTTGACCATCATCATTTTCCTGCGGATGATCCAGACCACCGCTCCCAGCATCAGCATCAAGGACAATGCTAGAAGCAATGTCGCCGTGGCGCCGTAGGTAACCATCAAATACGCCATCCCCACAAACGGCATCAAACTGCCGCGGGTGATAAAGCGCAACCCTTCACTTTGGGCGATCTTGCCTGCGATCGGCGGGCTGACCTCATAATAGAATTTCACGAAGGCCTGCCCCGCAGACGATGTTAAAAGAAAGCGATCGCGGAAGTCCCGCAAAATTTGAACATGTTTTTCCAGAGGCGTGCCAAATGCCGCCGTGGCAATAAAGCATCCGCCACCGCCGCCGCCACTACCAGGAACATACACTATTACGGTAAGCGTCGAGGCGTTTGATGTTCCGCCACCGGGTGTTGCATTGAAGACCCTGACACTATAGGTTGTAACCGTTGTTATATCGGAAGTCGGAATGGCCGCCTGCAGTTGCGTCGCAGAAACAAATGTGGTTGTCCGGTTGGAACCATTCAATTGTATCACGGAGCCGTTGACGAAATTACTGCCGGTGACGGTTAAAGTAAAGGCTGCGCCGCCTGTATATGTGAGAGAAGGGCTTATGCTGGTGATTGCCGGCACCGGATTATTGACGGTAAAATTAACAGCGCTTGATGTTCCGCCGCCGGGCGTCGGATTGAAGACGGTCACCGGGACAATAGCGGCGGTTGCTAAATCGGCAGCCGTAATAGCCGCCGTCAGTTGCGTGGCGGAGACAAATGTTGTTGTTCGAGCGGAACCGTTCCATCGCACCACGGAACCGCCGACGAAATTGCTGCCGTTAACGGTTAAAGTAAGAGCTGCGTCACCCGCTGTTGCAGAAGATGGGCTTATCGTGCTAAGGACCGGTACCGGATTCGAAACGGCAGCAAGGTTGACAATACTGACCGAAAGAAGCTCCATTCCGGAGTAACTGCCCCCCCACGTCATGGTATGATTGCTATAGTCCCACGTGTCGTGGATGTAAACCGCATTCCCCGTATCGTTATAACCAACGCCGACGACGGTATGACCTGCCAGATTAATCATCACCGGCCGGCCGGCGTCAATTTCCGATTTGAACTGGGCAAATGAAAACCCTCCGGCATACTTGTTATCTGTGGGTTGATTATAACAGGTGGTTACAGTATAGCCTCTGGCTTCGTAAAACAGTTTTCTCCCATAAGTTCCATCATTCCAGCTTACGTAATGCCCGCCGGATCCGGAAGTCGTCTCCATGGCGCTACAGGTTAACTGGCTTGCTGAATTATAGTTCCAGAAATTTGTTGATCCATCCGTGTTGCCGTAAACCGATTGACTGGTCTTCATATAATCGCCAATCGCATCAGTCCATGTATGCTGCGTCCAACTGCCGGTTATATATGGATCACTTGCGGAGCTGTCAACTTGAATCCAATAATCGTCAATGGATCCGCGAATAACTCTGCCATCAACCCCATTGTGGGAGGCGGCTAACGGGAGATTGGGATATGTTTTGGATCCATCCGACCAGGTGGCCCAGGAACTGTTATCCAACGGCATAACGCCGCCGTTGGTAGGCCCGGTGTACATGTTCGGAAAGCCGTTGCGGTCATAGTAGCCTGCAATCATCGCGCCGGAAACTGAAGAACACCCGAAAACCCAGTTAAATGCAGGAACGATGAGCGTGCTGGTTCCCATTGCCTTGTTGGGTGCGGGCAGCTTAACTACCGAGCGTTCAAGTTCATAGCCGGGCGGTGGTTCTGGCGGGCCGTTAATGATATGCCGACTAATACTTGTTCCGTCACTATACGTTATGGTTTGGGTACTGAAATATTTGCTAATCTGCTGCGCGGGTCCTTCTGAGACTGGGGCCTTCACCACATCGCTCCCGGAAACTGCTGGATAAATCAATATCAAGCCTGTTAAAACAGCTACAACAACACAGCAAAAAATTTTTATTAATCTCTTTTGCATCTTTCCACCTCTCTCTCGAATCTGGCTTCAATTTTTATTGTTTTTTTAATAAAGCAAATGAATCGCTCTTCACGCTCCGCATATTTTTTAACATCTTCCGCAAATTGGAAGTAAAATGTTTGAATGCCACGATTTTCTATTGGAAATAGACAGAGGTGTTTATCGTATGTACCGGAGCCCAGCGGCCGGTATTCGTTGGTACCTTTGATTGCTTCAAGCAAGACAACAATTCGCATACCCTGTTTATATCTTCCATGATAAAAACTTGGCCCCGCCCTGTTGGCAACAACCATTTTTGAGGGCTCACTTTCGTCTTTTGAAGTCGCATCCGCGGCCTTAGTCGTAACCGGTGCGAGGGCTTCTTTGATCGCAATCGTCTTGCCGGCAATCTTGCCTTTTAGTAATTTTTCTATGATCAAGACTGCTTCAACTGTTTGTTCTGTTTCCTGCGCCTTGTCTATTTTCCCGACAACGATCAGGTCTGCTTTTGAAATAAGTATTCTTAATTGAACAAGATCCAAAGGCGGGGGGGGAGGTTGCATAGCATATCCTTCGTAAATGCCCAAAAGAAGTATAAGGCACGGCCCAAAAATTAATCTGAAATACGCCCAGGCACGTGACTGGCTAAAAAGGTTCATCTGTTTGCCCCCCGGTTTTCTTACTCCATTACGATTTTTCAGTCGTCGATTCTGAGCGTTAGCAAGCACTTCTTTTTAGTGAGCAAAATACTCTCATGTTTCATCTGTGTCAAGTAGAATTCCCATATTTAATTATGTTGTTAATTGATTGAAATCATTGAAGCAATGATGAACGTTACACCGCGCCATACGCAAATTTTGCGCTGTAAAAAAACAACATCAAGGTTGTTGGTTCTTTTCTTTTTCCCGGATGAAACAACGGGGGTCTTCAGCCAGGTAGTCGCCGCTGTAAGCATGGGCGCGGCCGCGGCAGCCGCCGCAGACGGTTTTGTATTGACAATCGCCGCACAGGCCCTTGAGCTTTTCTTCACGCCGGCGCAGATCCTTAAATAAGGTGGATTCGGAATAAATGTCATGAAAACTTTCTTCCCGGATATTGCCGCCGCTGACCTCGACAAAGGGACAGGGCCAGACATCGCCATTGGCCTTGACGTAAACAAATCCACGACCTGCTGCGCAACCGTGGAAAACCTGTCCGGCTAATTGAAGCGGTAAGCCGCCGCGGATGCCGCCTTTTTCGAGCAGATAAGGCCAATACTGGGGTCCGGCCACCGGCTCGATAATTGTTTTGGCGATTTTCTGCTTTTCGGCAATCAGTTCGCTCAAGTACTTGTTGGCGCTTTTCTTCAGTGTGGCCTTTTCAATTTTTTCGCCCCGCCCTACCGCGACCAATTGATACATCAGCATGATGCCTGCCCCGCTTTGATCTGCAAAATCAATCAGTTCCGGTAAATGCTGCATGTTGTATTCCATCGCCGTTGTGTTGATTTGCAGCAAAATGCCTGCTTTTTTAGTCGCTTCGACGGCCCGCAAGGCCAAATCAAAAGAGCCGGGCTTGTTTCTGACCATATCGTGAATGGCCGGATTGGCCGCGTCAAAACTGATGGCGTTGCAGACTACGCCGTGGTCTTTCAGTTTGAAGGCCATTTCTTCGTCAATTAATGTCCCGTTGGTAGCGATGATGTTGGCAAGTCCCGCTTTTTGTGAGTGCCTGAGCAACTCAAAAATATCCGGCCGCACCAATGGTTCGCCGCCGGTATAGATCAGTGTACGAAATTCGCTCTCCGAGGCCAGCTGATCAATCAGTTTTTTGCCTTCATCGGTAGTCAGTTCGTCAACCGCCGCTTTGCCGCTTGTGGCATGGCAATGGATGCAGCGCAAGTTGCAGGCGCCGGTGACTTCCCAGACCGGGTGCCCCGGGTAACCGATGCAGCCCATCCCCCAGGCGCCGTTGGCCACCGGCATGGATTTTAAACCATGCTGGACGAGCCATCCCGGAAAATTCCGCCAGCGGTTCAGATACCCCATCAGCAGCGTGCTTCCCAGCTGCTTCAATAAAAGAGAAGGGGGATTATAAAATGCTTTTACTTTTTTGTGTTTCATCGGGTTCTCAAATGAAAGCCAGCATAAAAGCCAACGACGTTCCGACATTCACGACAATATTCAGGCCGCACAAGATTTCCAGCCGTTTGGCGTCTTCGTGGTGGTTTGTCAATATCTGATAAACGATAAACAACGCGATGGCCGCAAACGGCAGATAAAAATAAATGATTTTCAAAGGAACTCCGAATCCCGGTGACGCCAGCATGGTCAGACAGGTGAGCAGATTAAAAATGATATAGACCACTTTACCTTTTTGCTTGCCGATCCGGTAGAGCAGATTCTTTTTTCCCGCCGCTATATCCGCTTCATAATCGGGAAATTCATTAAGGAGAATAACGTTAAAAATGGAGAAGCCGATCGGCAGCCACAGCCAGTGTATGATGGGCGCGATGGCGGCGGTTTGAATGTAATAAGACGAAGCCACAGGCAGCCAGCCGTAACAAAAACCGATGAATATTTCGCCCACGCCCCGTTTAACCAGCCGGATGGGTTCCGTGGAGTAGAAAAAGCCGGGCAACGCCCCCAGGCAGCCCAGCATCAGCGTATAGGGACCGGTCAAATAGACAAACTGAAGAACGATGCCGATCACCAAAGCAATAAGGAAGGCAATAATACTCGTCCAACGGGCAACACGGGGGGGTATTTTACCTTCGATAATCACACGGGTGCCGCCGGCAAACTGGTTTTTATGCAGGCGGTTGGCGATGGCATCTTCCTTTTGATCAAAGTATTCGCCGGCATGATGCGTCGAGAGCATGATCAGCATAACACCGGCAATGCCCAGAATAAAAACCTCCAGATTAAAAGTGCCTGTCAGGCGATAGGCCAGAAAAGTTCCCAGCAGGAAAGGCAGCATACCGACAATGTGAAACGGCGGGCGAGAGAGAATGATCCAGCCTTGCAGCGCCTGTTTCATACTGTTTTTCATAAAATATCCGTGCCTTTTCTTTCAGTCAGTTCGATCAGGTTCCGGCCCGGCCCTGATTGTGTGCGGACTACTAGCACATGGCGCAACGCTTGTCAAAGAGGATGGTCTGAATTTAACGCCGGTTTTGAAATTTCCCCCGGGCCCCGTGTTATCCGGGAAAAACGATATTGTTTCGGCCGGCAAAACTGCGCCGGAAAAGATAATGCACCGTTACTTTTTTCTTGATTGTTCATTTTTTTCATGTTAGTCGTAGCGCCAGTTTGAAGCACCAGACATATCCTCAAACGAGGAAACAAGCCGGATCGAACAAATTGTTGCGGTGTATCGGGCACGGGTTCTGAAAGTCTATTCTATCATGGTCGTCAGGATGATCAAGTTCGGGGCTTAGAACTTGAGAATAAGATGAGGGTCGCACGAAGCGGCGAATTAGAAAATTAAACGTTTAATTTCATGAAAGGGGGATGGCGTATGACAAAAGCAGAATTGATCGGGGTTATGGCAAACGAGGCGGGTATTACCAAAGCAGCAGCAGCAGATGCGCTGGATGCGTATGTCGCGGCAGTGACCAAAGAACTCAAAAAGTCAGGGAGACTTGGATTGGTTGGATTTGGCACGTTCTCCGTTGTCAAAAGAAAAGCAAGAGAGGGCAGGAATCCTCAGACCGGTAAGGCGATTAAAATTCCGGCAAAAAAAGTCGTGAAATTCAAGGCCGGCAAAACTCTGGCCGACAAAGTGAAATAGTGTTTTTTAAGCTTTTATTAAAACCAAGGCCTCCGCATTATTTATTTGACAATCGGAGGCCTTGGTGCATTTATTCATCAACGGCAAGGAGCTTTTGATTTGGCACGAAAAAGAATTCTCAGCGGGATGAGACCGACAGGCCGTCTGCATCTGGGAAATTTACATGGCGCTTTAGGAAACTGGGTCGAACTGCAGGAAAGCGGCAACTACGACTGTTTTTACTTCGTGGCCGACTGGCACGCGATTACCAGTGAATACAGTTCGACGGAATGCATCAAAGACAATGGTGTGAGTATGGTGATCGACTGGCTGGCCGCCGGTCTCGATCCGGTCAAAAGCACGCTGTTTGTTCAATCGGCGGTCAAAGAACATGCCGAATTATTTTTGCTGCTTTCCATGATCACGCCGCTGGCCTGGCTGCAACGCAATCCGACCTATAAAGAAATGCAGGCGGAACTGACTTCGAAAGACTTATCCACGTTCGGTTTCCTGGGCTACCCCGTCTTGCAGGCGGCCGATATTATCATGTACAAGGCGTATGGCGTGCCGGTCGGCGTGGACCAGTTGCCGCATGTTGAACTGACCCGCGAGATCGCCCGCCGTTTCAATTTTCTTTATAAAGATGTGTTTCCCGTACCGGAAGCGCTTTTAACCAGCGTACCCAAACTGCTGGGCATCGACGGCCGAAAAATGAGCAAGTCCTACGATAATTCGATTTATCTTTCCGATCGCGGGGAGGAATTGCACCGGAAAATATCAACCATGTTTACCGATCCCCAGCGCATGAGAAGAAAAGACCCGGGAAACCCGGATATATGCAATGTATATACTTTTCATGGACTCTATTCATCGCCGGGAAAAGTTACAGAAATTAATGCCGAATGTCGCAGCGCGGGTATCGGTTGCACCGATTGTAAAAAAATGTTAGCTCAAAACATTGATGCGGCTATGCAGCCGATTCATGAACGGATGGACTATTACAATAACCATATAACGCAAATCCATGACGTCATCAACCAGGGCAACGTCAAAGCCACAGTGATTGCACGGCAAACCATGGTAGAAGTCCGCGAAGCGGTCAAGATTTAATTGGAGTTTGATCACACATTTCTGCTTGCCCGGGTAGTGTCATCGGCAGCGATGCGTTCCCATTGATCTTAATCTCAATAATCTTGGTGTTTTAGCTGTTAGGAAAGAGAGTGTTACCGGTTTATGATGAGAGAAGAACA
>JANYAF010000230.1 GCA_025355175.1 Deltaproteobacteria bacterium
GATCCCTACAGCGCCTCAAAGGGATGCTCTGAAATAGTTACGAGTTGCTGGAGAAATTCCTTTTTTAATCCAAAAGACTATGGCAGCACCCATCAAACGCTTCTGGCCAGCGCACGGGCAGGAAATGTCATCGGTGGTGGCGATTGGGCGCCAGACCGGCTTATTCCAGACATAATGCATGCTGTTCATCAAAAGGAAAAAGTGGTAATTCGCAATTCACAGGCCACTCGCCCTTGGCAGCATGTGCTTGAGCCATTAAATGGGTATCTGCTTCTCGGTCAAAAACTTTTGGAAGGGCAAAAAGAATTGGCCGAAGCCTGGAACTTCGGACCCTCTGAGGAAGAAAATATCACCGTAGGCGAAATCGTCGATCATGTAAAAAAGGTTTGGCCAAAAATTGATTATGAAATAAATCAAGCAACAAACCATCCACACGAAGCAGGAATGCTCAGGCTCGATTGTTCCAAAGCTCGCGCCAGACTAAACTGGTTACCGGTATGGAACGTCAAGGATGCCTTAGAAAAGACGGCAACATGGTACAAAGCCTTTTATGAATCCGGTGAAATACTAAGTCTTGATCATCTCAAGCGATATATTGCAGACGCGCAAAACAAACACATTTCATGGGCTGAAAAATGAAATTCATGGAAACCACACTTGAAGGAGCCTTTATCATCACGCCTGATCTTATTGAAGACGAGCGGGGTTTCTTTGCCAGGTCTTTTTGCCGTCGTGAATTTGAAGAACAGGGGTTAAATCCCGACCTTATCCAGTGCAACATTTCTTTTAATACTATGAAGGGTACGTTGCGCGGCGTACACTATCAAGCCAGTCCCCACGCCGAAGTAAAAGTAGTCCGCTGCACGGCAGGGGCTATCTATGATGTAATCATCGACCTGCGTCTTAAATCCCCAACATTCAAACAATGGTTTTCGATTGAACTAAATGAAAAAAATCATCAAATGCTGTATGTTCCGGAAGGCTTCGCCCACGGCTATCAGACTCTTTTGCCACAGACAGAGGTATTCTATCAGGTTTCCACATTTTATCAGCCTGCGAGCGAACGGGGTGTCCGATGGGATGACCCTGCGTTTAGGATTACATGGCCGCTTCCGGTTACCGGCATTTCAAAAAAGGATGCATCCCGTCCCGATTGGGGGATACGGCAATGAAGGTATTTGTAACCGGCGCTTCCGGATTTATTGGTGCCCATGTAACTAGGACGCTATTGTCGCGAAACCATTCCGTAGTTGTTCTTGCCATGCCGAACGATCCCATGGCCCGTCTGCAAGGGCTACGTGACAATATTAACACAATCCATGGAACGCTTGAGGATACCAGCCTTCTAGAGAAATCGATTGAGAGCTTCCAACCGGACGCCTGCATCCATCTGGCCTGGTACACCGAACCGGGCAAATACCTGCACAATGAGAAAAATATCCAATCGCTTACATCCAGCCTGTCTCTCTTCGAGACACTATTCAAATCAGGCTGCCGCCAGATCGTCGCTGCCGGAACCTGTTTTGAATACGACACAGACTTCGGGTACCTGCATGAAAACACACCCGCTCGTCCCGCAAGCCTTTATGCGGCAGCGAAGCTCTCCTGTTCTCTTTTGGGTAGCCAGTTGGCGGCTCAAGCCGGAGTTCATTTCGCCTGGGGCAGAATATTTTATCCATACGGGCCACAGGAGGATCAAAGACGGTTAGTGCCGGCAGCTATCTCAGCATTAAAGCAGGGCGTTTCTTTTCCGGCCAGCTTCGGAGACCAAATCCGTGATTACATTCATGTGGCCGATGTCGCCTCTGCTTTTTGCACCTTAATAGAAAAACAGGCCGCCGGTATATTCAATATTTCAAGTGGCGTACCCGTTACCATTCGCCATTTACTGGAAATGATCGGCCAGCTGATAAACCGAAACGATTTAATCCAGTTGGGCGCGCTGCCTTACCGGAACTGGGAACCACCGTTCATTTGCGGGGACAACACACGGCTGCGTACTTTGGGATGGAACCCTTGTTATTCACTGAAGGAGGGATTACTGGAAACCATCCGGGAAAGCTCCCTCCCCATGAACGTTGAAGTGGAGTTATAAAATATGGACTCAAACAATTTGCATAATCCCAAGAACCTCATTAAGTTGATCGGAGGACGTAATGTCTATGTTTGGGGTGCACGCCACGAAGGCTATGCCACCCGTCTGGCTTTGGCAAGGCATAACATTCAGACAACCGGATATATCGACAGTTCGCCCTCCTTGGCCGGTACACAAGCTTTTGGCTTATCCATCGCAAATCCTGATATATTCTTTACGACGACAACGTCTGAAAAAACGTTTATCATTGTGGCATCGGGGTTCT
>JANYAF010000241.1 GCA_025355175.1 Deltaproteobacteria bacterium
CAATCTGTTAAACCTCATTGTTATTGTTGATATCAATCAATTTATCAGATTACATGAAAAAAAGATACAATGTTTCCGGGACAGCAATGCGGCATGCCGCTCCTTCCATTTGACTAAAACATTTTTTTCCGTTATTGAGACAGCCGTGATGACATAAAACTAATGCAGGAGATTGACCATGCCTAACATATTACTTGTCGGAAACGGCGCGCGAGAACACGCGATGGCCGAAGCCATTTCACGATCCCAGCACAATCCGCGCCTGTTTTCGTTTATGAAAGCCAATAACCCGGGAATCGCGTCTCTCTCAGAGAAAATCAAACTCGGCGACTATTCAGACCTGGCGGCGATTACCGGCTTTGCAACGGAGAACAAAATAGAGTTCGCCGTGATCGGCCCGGAAGATCCGCTGAACAACGGCGTCGTCGATGCGCTTACCGCCTGCGGCATTCCGGCCGTCGGCCCTAACAAAAGCCTGGCGCGCCTGGAGACCTCCAAATCATTCACCCGGAATCTGGTAAGCAAGTATCATATTCCCGGCAATCCGCAATTCAATGTATTTACCAGCATGGATGGTGTAGAAGCTTTCCTGAACAAATTGGAAGGCATCGTTCTCAAGCCGGATGGTTTGACCGGTGGCAAAGGCGTTCTGGTACAAGACGATCATTTTACAACCAAGGCAGAGGCGTTGAAATTATGCCAGCAGATTTTGCAGGAAAGCTCTTCCGTGATTGTCGAGGAGAAATTCGACGGTGAAGAATTTTCATTGCAATGTCTGTGCGATGGTAAAACCGTTGCAGGCACACCGCTGGTACAGGATCACAAAAGACGATTTGACGGCGACCGCGGCCCCAATACCGGCGGTATGGGCTCTTATTCCCTGCCTGATCACAGCATGCCTTTTTTAAAACCTCAGGATGTTGATGATGGTCTGGAAATCACAAGGCAAGTCGCAGCGGCGCTTTGGAAAGAAACAGGCAGCCCCTACAAGGGCGTCATGTACGGCGGATTCATCGCCACTAAAAACGGCGCAAAACTTCTAGAATATAACGCGCGCTTCGGCGACCCCGAGGCCATGAATATCCTGCCACTTTTGAAAACGGATTTTGTCGAAATATGCCGGCACATCATCGCCGGCACACTGGATCAGTTAAAAATTGAATTTGAATCGAAGGCAACCGTTTGCAAATACGTTGTACCCAAAGGCTACGGTCTCCCCGCCGATCATCCCGACGCTGCCTCGTCACGCGACAAGATTGAAGTGGGCGACGTGGGAAAGGCCAGACTTTACTATTCCTCCGTCGATAAGAAAGAAGATGGTCTGTATTTGAGTTCATCACGCGCCATCGGAATTGTCGGCATTGCCGAAAATCTGGAAGAGGCTCGCAAGATCGCCGAGGCAGGCGTCAAAGCCGTTAAAGGCCCCGTGGCCTACCGCGAAGATATCGGCACGAATACGCTCATTCAAAAACGTATTGATCATATGAAAAAAATACGGAAATCTTAATTTTATAAACAGCAGGTTGGCCGCATGAAAAAATATTGACTCCTATTAACACTGGACTTGCACTACCAGGTTGGTGCGCCAAGGCCGGGCGCACCATAAAAAAAGGCGCTCCGTTTCGGGAGCGCCTTTTGAGGTTATGGGTTAAAACTACTTTCTCTTAGCCCAGCTTTTCAGCGGAAATTCTCATGCTGTAGAAAGAACGATACGCGAAAACAAGAGCGATCAGCAGGAAGACGATGGCCAGACCCAATTTCAAATTCGCGTTCGTCATGGTAACGGCAATTTCCGTTGCCAATAGACCGAACAAGGTCGTGAATTTGATGATCGGGTTCAAAGAAACAGAAGATGTATCTTTGAAGGGATCGCCGACAGTGTCGCCGACAACGCTTGCTTCATGCAGCGGGGTGTTTTTCATCTTCAGATCAACTTCAACAATCTTCTTGCCGTTGTCCCAGCAACCGCCGGCATTAGCCATGAAAATCGCCTGGAACAGACCGAAGAAGGCGATGCCGATCAGGTAACCGATGAAAAAGTAGGGGTTAAAGAAGGAAAACGCCAAACACATGAAGAAGATCACGATGAAGATGTTGATCATACCCTTTTGAGCATACTGGGTACAAATCTTGACGACTTCCTTGGAGTCTTCAATCGAAGCTTCCTTCTTGTCCAGTTTGATGTTCTTTTTAATATACACAACCGCCTCATAAGAGCCGGTGACAACTGCCTGAATGGAAGCGCCGCAGAACCAGTAAATAACGCTACCGCCGGCAATCAGACCCAGAATGATTTCCGGCTGAACCAGCGAAAGTTTAGCGATGACATTGCCGAAGAGACCTTCGAGCATGATGATGATGCCGAATACCATGGTGGTGGCGCCGACAACAGCGGTACCGATCAACACGGGCTTGGCTGTCGCTTTAAAAGTATTGCCCGCACCATCTGCAGATTCCAAGAAGTGCTTGGCCAGTTCAAAATCAGGCAAAATGCCGTATTCTTTTTTTACAATATCCTTCGTATCGGGACGGGATTCGATCAAGGACAGTTCATAAATGGACTGCGCGTTGTCGGAAACCGGACCAAAACTATCGACCGCGATAGTCACGGGACCCATACCCAGGAAACCGAAGGCCACCAGACCGAAAGCAAACACGGGCGCGGCAAATACAAACGCTGCAGGCATAATCGCCATAACGGCCGCCTGTTTCGATACCATGTATGCGATGAACATCAAGAACATAATCACCATGCCCAGCCAGAAACCGGAGAAGTTACCGACAACCAGACCGGAAAGAATGTTCAGCGAAGCACCACCCTGCTTGGAAGCGTTAACAACTTCTTCGCAGTGACGTGAAGACGTACTGGTGAATATTTTGGTAAATTCCGGAATCAAAGCACCGGCGATGGTTCCGCAGCTGATGATGACGGCCAGCGCCCACCACAGACCTGTGTATTTATCAGTCAGGTCTCCCAGCAGGTAATAACTGGCAATAAAAGTTACGGCGATGGAAACGATCGAAGTAATCCAAACCAGATTCGTCAATGGATGTTCGAAATTGAATTCTTTTTTACCGCCAAAAGCGGCCTTGCTGATACCGTCATTGATAAAGTAAGAGGCAAGCGAGGTCAGGATCATGAGGATTCTCATGGCGAAAATCCAGATAATCAATCTGCCGCCCATTTCAGGAGTGTCTTTCAGCGCCAAAGCAAGAAAAGTAATCAGGGCAACGCCCGTTACGCCGTAGGTTTCAAAACCGTCCGCCGAGGGACCGACGCTGTCACCAGCATTGTCACCCGTACAGTCGGCGATAACACCGGGATTTTTCGGATCGTCTTCAGGAAGATGGAAGACGATTTTCATCAAGTCGGAACCGATGTCAGCAATCTTCGTGAATATACCACCGCAGATACGCAGCACGGAAGCACCCAGGGATTCACCAATGGCGAAGCCGATGAAACAGGAACCGGCCACATTTTGGGGAATGTAAACCAGAATGATGAGCATGACGAACAACTCAATGCTGACCAGGACAAGTCCCACGCTCATACCGGAACGCAGACAGATGTTGACGATGTTGAGGGGGTTGCCGGAAAGAGAGGCAAAAGCGGCACGGGAGTTAGCCACCGTGTTGATACGAATCCCGAACCAGGCCACCGCATAGGAACCAAGAATACCCACGACGGAAGCAAGCAGGATGATGACCACGGCTTCTGTTCCCATCGCCGAAAGAACGCCAAAATAGTAAACAATACAAATGGCAATTAGGACCCATAAAGCGAGCAGGAATTTGCCCTGTTGTAAAAGATAGGTCTTGCAGGTTTCCCAAATGGTCTGGGAGACATCCAGCATGGACTTGTGCGCAGGCAGATTTTTTGTCTGCGCGTACTGCATGAAACCGAATCCTAAACCGACCAGGCAGATAAGCAACCCGAAGTTAAGAATGGTCGTCCCACCAAGGGCGCCGCTAAAAAATGTAATCTTAGTTAAATCAGGCAGCTGGATGTTTGCCTCACCGGCAAAAGCCGTGCCAGCCATGAGCAGGAACATCAAACTGCTCAGTAAAAATGTCCAAATACTTCGCTTGGTCTTAAACATTAACTAGTCCTCCTTTTTTAGAAAATTTATATTTTTTGTCTGGTACTTGCTTATTGCTTTCTGCAGACCGTTTAAAATAATTTCAGCGCTTGCATCGGCTGCCCACTTAAGCAATTCCGGCAACACGATTTGCTCTTCCTTCTGAAAAGGTTCCAACACATAACTCTCAATTCGGGATTTGTCAACTGGTTTACCAATACCCAATCTCACCCGTGCAAATTCAGAAGTTCCCAAGTTAGACTCGATAGATGCCAGCCCTTTATGACCGGCAGTCCCTCCTCCCGCCTTCAGCCGAACGGCACCGAAAGGCAAGTCGAGATCATCGTGAATAACGATGAGATTGCTGATATCCGTTTTAAAGAACGACTGCAACTGCCTTACCGCAGTACCACTCAAATTCATGAATGTTTGAGGCTCTGCCAGAAGAACATTGTTCCTGGCGATGGTTCCTTTGCCCCACAACGCATTGAAACTCTTCTGTTTCAATGCTATTTCCAACTGAGCGGCAAGCGCATCCAGAGCCATAAACCCAATATTGTGCCGGGTCGACTCATAGCGTTTGCCCGGATTACCTAAGCCGATAACCAGATACGCCATATGCTCCCTCTCTTTTCGAAACCGAAAAAATATTTTTGCCAAAGCAGAGGGAAGCATGATCTCCCATCCAAATCTTGATAAACCTTATTTTTCTTTTTCTTTCTTCTCTTCTTTTGCCGGTTCCGCGGCAACTGCTTCTCCTTCTGCCGGCGCTGCGTCAGCGGCTTCAACCTTCACAACCTTGACAGCGGCAACCGACACAACAGCGGCATCCGGTGGATCCAGATGCGTCAGGCCTTCAGGAATCTTGATATCTTTGACTTTAATGGAATGACCGATCTCGATGGCTGTAATATCCACATCAAGGTGATCGGGCAGATCTACCGGCAGACACAAAACTTTCACTTCGCGTTTGATATGCTGGAGTTCTCCACCGTTTTCGACGCCAATGGCTTTGCCCGTAAAATTCAGGGTGACGTCAAACGCGAGTTTCTTATTCATGTCCACTTCATAGAAATCTGCGTGAAAAAACTTTCCGGTCAAAGGCTGAATTTGCAATTCCTTGATCAGGGAGAGCTTCTCCTGCTTCTTTCCACCGTCGTCAATGATCAGTTTGATAAAGGCGTGATCTTTTTTTTCCTTGCGCAGTTTTAACAGGTCACTGCTCTTCACGGCCAGCTGGATGTTTTCCGTGGAGCCGCCGTAAAAAATAGCCGGCACAAATCCCTGCTGCCTAAGCCTTCGGGCTGGACCTTTCTTCTGTTCTTTACGGACTTGGGCCGCTAAATCAGTTATTTCCATTTACCCCTCTCCTCCTAAATAAATAATGAGCTTACTGAATCGTTATAATATATGCGGCGTACAGCCTCGGATAAAAGGCCGGAAACCGATAATATTTTTATTCTATTGCAATTAGCCGCCCGATCGGAAAGCGGAATTGTGTCCGTGACGATAATTTCTTTAATGTTGGATTTTTCAATACGATCAATGGCCGGACCCGATAAAACCGGATGCGTACAGCAGACGGATACTTCCAGCGCACCTGCTTCCGCCAGAGCATTGGCAGCCTGAACAACGGTTCCCGCCGTATCGATCATATCATCCAGAATGAGAACCCGTTTCCCTTTAATATTACCAATAATATTCATCACCTGAGCTTCATTAGGTCCTTCTCTTCTTTTATCGATAATAGCAAGAGATGCCCCCAGCCTCTTGCCAAAAGCTCGGGCTCTTTCCACGCCGCCGGTATCCGGCGATACAACTACCGTATTATCCTGATTATGCTGATAACTTCTTTTCATGTAATCAATCAAAACCGGCGTGGCAAAAATATTGTCCACGGGAATGTTGAAGAAACCCTGAATCTGACCGGCATGCAGATCCATGGATAAAAGGCGTTGGGCACCCGCTGTTGTAATCAGATCAGCCACTAATTTTGCCGAAATTGGCGCGCGTGGAGCGACTTTTCGATCTTGTCTGGCGTATCCATAATAAGGCACGACGGCAGTAATCCGGTCGGCCGAGGCCCTCTTCATGGCATCAATCATAATGAGCAGTTCCATTAATGTAACGTTCACCGGTGTGCAGGTGGACTGGATGATGAAAACATCCATTCCCCGGACATTTTCATTAATCTCAACGCGCGTTTCTCCATCACTGAAGGTGGTAACATTAGCTTTCCCCAGTGGCACACCCAGTTTTTCACATATTTTTTGTGCAAGCGATATATTGGCGTTACCGGAAAAAACCCTAATTTTTTCTAACATTCAAATATTTCTCCGCAATCTTTTATGGCTGGGGCGGGAGGGATCGAACCTCCGAATGCAGGAATCAAAGTCCTGTGTCTTACCGCTTGACGACGCCCCATCGTCTCTCAATTAAATTAAATACCTAATAAATACATCTACTAAAGTGATTGGGCAAAGAAAACCAGACATTCTCCGGAAACTTTTTTCAAAATAGCGTTCCGCGCTTTTTTGGCCAACTTTTCATCTGCAAAAATGCCAAAAAGCGTGGGGCCACTGCCCGACATCAATGCACCCAGGGCGCCTTCTTTCATCAACAATTGCTTGAAATCATTTAACTCGGGATGCATTTTCAGAGATACCGCTTCTAAATCATTATGCAATTCCCGAATGACGTCGCCTAGTGCGTAAAATCGCGGAATGCTATAACTATTTTTTTTCTTTGTCAATGTTAAATTAAGGTTTTCGTAAACCGTTTTTGTGGAAAGCGAAAAGGCGGGATTGATTAAAACGATGTGAAGTTGAGGCAATTTGGGCAGGGTTTCAAGTTTTTCACCGATGCCTGTCGCAAAAGCCGAACTCCCAAAAATAAAGAAAGGGACATCCGCACCCAGTTTTGCCCCCAATTTCATCAGCTCAGTTTTTTCCAGGCCCAGTGAACACTGGTCATTTAAGGCCATTAAGGTTGTTGCGGCATCCGAGCTTCCACCGCCCAAACCGGCGGCTGACGGGATGCGCTTGTTCAGGATAATTTCAACACCACCCTGATAACCGGTAGAAGTAAAAATGGCCTGGGCGGCGCGGTAAATCAGATTTTTTTCGTCAGTTGGCAGGTCGGTTCCGGGACAATGAAGCGTTATTCCCTCCGGACGGAGAGAATAGGTTATTTCATCACAGATTGATATCTGCTGCATGACTGAAGCCAGGTCGTGATAACCGTCCGGACGCTTCCGCAAAACACGCAGGAAAAGGTTGATTTTCGCGGGCGCTGCCCTCCGCATGTCAGCCTTTTTCTTTGACATAGCGCATTTTCAGTTCATAAAGAACATCCTTAATTAAGGTGGCTTCATTTTGGTCAAGATTTCCTTTGGTTTTCTCATTAAGCATATCCAGAATATCAATAGTCTGCTTGGCGGCCGGAAGATTCTTTGCGGCTTTGCCTCCCTCATATTCAGGAAAATCACCGAATTGGAACAAAGCGGACGTGCTGAGCGATATGACAAAATTTGTAAAATTGACCGGTGGATAATTCAACGATTCCGTGGCGGGTTCTTCCTCCATACTTTCTTTTACATTCGGTCCGATCTCGGCCTGTTCTTCTTTGATTTCCGACGATTCTGAAAAACGTTTATCTTTAACAACAAATCCTTCGCCTTTCTTCTCTTCTGCCATACAATATCCCCCTCGTTTACTGTTTAAAGGGGTGGGATTACCCCGCCCCTACTTAACCTTCAGTCTTCAGTCTCGCGCCCCCTCGTGTGACCTCGTGTGACCTTTAGGTCATTAAGTCAGCAAGGGGGTCAGCCTTTTTAACAAACGTAATCTCGCCTTTGGATACACCAATGACAATATGATCTCCTTCGGCGAATTTTTCCGCCAGAATATCGAGCGCCAGCGGATCCAAAATGATCTTCTGCAGTGCCCGTTTAAGCGGCCGTGCTCCGTAAACCGGACTGTAGCCCTGTTCGGCTATATATTTTTTCGCTGCGTCTGTCAATTCGATGCTCAGCTTGCGCACCTTGAGTCGCTTGTCAATCAAGCCCAACTGAATACCGACGATTTTATAAATATCTTCCAATTTTAAGGCGGA
>JANYAF010000275.1 GCA_025355175.1 Deltaproteobacteria bacterium
CTGGCCTACTTTTTCTACCCATTCGGACATGCTGACCGCATTCTGACAAAAACCTGCCGATGCCCATAAAAAAACTATTCCCGTCAGAACCGCCATGGAAACGAATCTTAACTTCATATTATCCTCCTTTGGTTATCGTCCAAATAACAATCAAATCTCCAAAATACGTAACCAAAGTAGCAAAATATTCTCCATGTTGCAATAAGAATTCAGTGAGAATCTATTCATTTTACCAACCAAGAGTTATGCTTGAAAGTCCTATGTTTATGTGATAGTTGACTGCGTCTGATCTGAAATATCAATACAAATTAGTCGGGAACGGTCGCGACTGTTCCCTGCACGGGATCATAAATCACGGGTTAACCACTATTTTTTTAAGAAAGCAGGAGTAACAGGAAAATGGATTACAAACAGACATTAAATCTTCCCCAAACGGATTTTCCAATGAAAGCCAATCTGGCGCAGCGTGAGCCGGAAATGCTTAAAAAATGGGAAGAAATGAACATTTACAAGAAAATCCGGGAAACGGCCAAAGGCAAGAAGCCTTATATCCTTCACGACGGCCCCCCCTACGCCAACGGCCATATTCATCTGGGCACGGCGCTCAATAAAATCATTAAGGATCTCGTCATCAAAGCTAAAAACATGACCGGCTTTGACGGCGTGTATGTGCCGGGCTGGGATTGCCACGGCCTGCCCATCGAACACCAGGTCGATAAAGAACTTGGCGGCAAGAAATCAGGAATGTCGCAGGTAGAAAAGCGCCGCGCCTGCCGCGTGTATGCCGAAAAATTTGTAAGCATCCAACGTGAACAATTCAAGCGCCTCGGCGTTTTCGGCGAATGGGAGAATCCCTATCTGACGATGGCCTACCCCTACGAGGCCACCACCATTAACGAATTCGGGAAGCTCTATCTCAACGGCAGTGTCTATAAGGGCAAGAAACCCGTTTACTGGTGCGCGTCCTGTAAAACCGCTCTCGCGGAAGCCGAAGTGGAATATGCCGATCATTCCACACCGTCCATTTATGTTAAATTTGCATTCACGTCCGATATCAGCCAGGTTTTGCCCAAATTGGCCGGTCAGAAAGTCAACATGGTGATCTGGACGACCACACCCTGGACGATTCCCGCCAATCTGGCCATTGCCGTCAAAGATGATTTTATCTACACCGCGGTAAAGATTGACGACGACGTGCTGATTGTCGCCAAGGACATGCTCGATTATTGTCTGGATGCCATCGGCTATCGCGATAAAAAATATGAAATTCTTGATGAATTCAAGGGCAAAGTTCTCGAAGGCCAAAAATGCATTCATCCGCTGGTGAAGAGAAATAGTGTCCTGATTCTGGCGCCTTTCGTCACCCTGGAAGCCGGAACCGGCGCCGTGCATATCGCGCCCGGTCATGGTCAGGAAGACTATGAAATCGGCCTCAAATATGGGCTGGACAATTACGCGCCGGTGGACGACGCGGGAAAATTTACCGAAGACGTCGAACATTTTGCCGGTCAGTTTGTGTTTGATGCCAACGACAACGTCATTAAAAAACTGGATGAAGTGGGCGCGCTGATGGGACACGTTCCTCTGCAGCATTCCTATCCGCACTGCTGGCGCTGCAAGAAACCCATCATTTTCCGTTCCACCGAGCAGTGGTTTATCTCCATGGAGAAAAATGACCTGCGCAAAAAAGCACTGGCCGCCATCAATGAAGTGCAGTGGATTCCCTCCTGGGGACGCGAACGCATCTATGGCATGGTGGAGAACCGTCCCGACTGGTGTATCTCACGCCAAAGGCTGTGGGGCGTGCCCATTACCGTTTTCTATTGCGCGACCTGTAAAAATGAAGTGCTGACCCAGGAGATTCTGGATCATCTGGTGAAACTGGTGGAAAAAAGCGGCGCGGATGTCTGGTTTGAAAAAGAACCGAAAGATCTGATGCCTGAGCAAACTGTCTGTCCACATTGCAAGAATACGGAGTTTACCAAAGAAATAAATATTCTGGATGTGTGGTTTGACTCCGGCGTGAGCCATGCAGCGGTTCTGGAAAAAAGAGCGGACTTGAGTTCGCCGTGCGACATGTACCTGGAAGGCTCGGATCAGCATCGCGGCTGGTTCCATTCCTCCCTTCTGGAATCCGTGGGAACCCGTGGACGCGCGCCTTACAAAAGCGTGCTGACACACGGCTTTGTCGTGGACGGCGAAGGCAAAAAAATGTCCAAGTCCGTCGGTAACGTTATCGGCGCGGAAGAAGCCATCGCCAAATACGGCGCGGAAATCCTCAGGCTGTGGGTAGCGGCGGAAGACTATACCGATGATATCCGCATCTCCGAAGAGATTCTCAAGCGTCTGATGGAAGCCTATCGCCGGATCAGAAATACCAGCCGTTTTATCCTGGGAAATGTGTATGATTTTAAACCGGACACGGACAGCATCGCCTATGAGCGGATGCTGGAAATGGATCAGTGGGCGCTGCACCGCCTGCAGGAAGTGATCAAGCGCGTTACGGAAGCTTACGAGCGCCATCAGTTCCATGTGGTTTTCTACACGCTGTATAACTACTGCACGGTGGATTTGAGCGCTCTGTATCTGGATGTTCTAAAAGACCGACTTTACACCAACAAGGCCTCATCCGTGGCGCGCCGCTCCGGCCAGACTGCCATGTTTACGATTTTGAATGCGATGACCAAATTGCTGACCCCGATACTCACCTTCACGGCTGAAGAGGTATGGGCGGCCCTGCCTGCCTGGCCCGGCAAAGAAGAAAGCATCCATCTGGCGCAATTCCCGCAGGTCGATGAAAAATATTTCAACGCCGATCTGGGTGAGCGCTGGAAAGCCATGATTGACGCGAAGAGTGAAATCGCCAAAGCCGTCGAGCAGGCGCGCAAGGAAAAGGTCATCGGCCATTCGCTTGATGCCCGCATCAGCATTGCCGCGCCGGATAAAATGTGCGCCCTGCTGGAAACGCATCTGGAAGAACTGCGCGCGCTTTTGATCGTCTCGCAATTGCAGATCATCGATGAGAAAGATATAAACAAGCCCTACATTAGCGAGGAAATCAAAGGCCTGACGGTTGGCGTGGAAAAAGCGCGCGGCGCGAAATGTGAGCGCTGTTGGATTTACGAAGAGTCGGTCGGTGCAGACGCAAACCATCCGACGGTGTGCTGCCGCTGTTTGCCGAATCTGTAACACAATATTCCCCCTCCCCTACCCCCTCCCACGAGGGGAGGGGAAAAGAAGAAGGAGTTTTGTTTGAAAAAAAATTTACTGATATTTCTCATCGGCGCGGCGGTAATTATCGCACTGGATCAGATCACCAAATCGGCCATTACGTCGCGATTTGCCCTGCATGAATCCTATCCGGTAATCAACGGATTCTTTAATCTGGTCTATGTGATGAACCCCGGCGCAGCATTCGGATTTCTCGCCAATGCCTCCGAAACATTCCGCTATATTTTCTTCACCGCCATCACGGTTCTGGCCACAGGCTTGATCATCTATTATTTGATTAAAAGCAATCCCCGCAATCTGATGCTGGTTAGCTCTCTGACGCTGATTTTCAGTGGCGCAGTCGGCAACTTGATCGACCGACTGCGGTTCGGCGCAGTGGTAGATTTTCTGGATATTTATATCGGAACAGCACACTGGCCGGCTTTTAACGTGGCAGATTCCGCCATCACCGTCGGTGCAATATTGATGGTCTGGGAAATGATTCTTAACCGTAAAAAAGAAGCTGTATCATAATGAATCCTAACCTTCAGCATAAAGGATCCCTATGAAGCTCTATCTTATGCTTAAGACATTTTTCTCCCGCCATCTCTTGCCGACTCGAATCTTCGTGCTCAGTTTTGCAGCATTTATTCTACTGGGCACGCTGGCGTTATGGCTTCCTTTTTCTTCCAGCCGGGACAGCCTGCGTTTTGTTGATGCGCTTTTTACATCAGCAAAACGCAGGCTGTC
>JANYAF010000021.1 GCA_025355175.1 Deltaproteobacteria bacterium
GCCATGACTTCGGCAAGCTCAAGGGAATCGCCAAAGGAGCCAAAAGAAGTAAAAAGCGGTTTGCAAATGTCTTTGAACCTTTTTCGCTGACCCATATAATCTTTACCCGAAAAAATCGTGATACACTTGCGTTCATTGAATCCTGCAATATCATTGACCACTATCACACCATCCGTCAGGATTTGGAAAAAACATTAATTGCTTCTTATTTTATTGATCTTACGGATCACTTCAGCCCGGAAGGGAAAACTAATGAAAAATTATTCCAGCTTTTGCAGGATTTCTTAATTATGCTGGGTCAGGAAAAGGCATCAGATTGTGCTATACGCTTTTTTGAAATGCGCCTGTTGAGATTAACCGGCTTTGAACCGGCGCTTGATCATTGCATCATCTGTAAAACGCCGGTTACCAACGGCAACTCCTATTTTTTTTATCCTCGCGACGGCGGTATCAAATGTTCCGTTTGCGCCCGGCCGGAAAGATACGATCAGTCCATTTCCGCAGGCACCGTGCGGACATTGCTTCTGGGCAAGGACATGAACATTGACAAAATTAAATCTATCTCTTTATCTGATAGCCTTGCAACGGAATCGCGCAATATCCTCATCGGTTTCATTTCTCATGTGCTGGGGCATGAAGTAAAATCACTGAAAGTCATGGAACAGGTCAGGAAGCTCTGCACATAATGCTTACACCTGTTGTTCTGTAGTGGTCAGTTGTCAAAATTGATGATTATCATTTGTAAACATGCTTATTCTACGAAATTGGTTTCTCCATCTTATGTAAGCTGGAAACCTTTCTCCCGAAATAATCTCAGGCAGGCATCGACGACAGCAGCGTCATAAAGAATGTCCTTATTTTTCGTAATTTCTTCAAGAGCTGCCTCAATACCCAAGGTTGGACGATAGGGACGATGGGAAGCCATGGACTCCACGACGTCGGCGACAGCCAGAATCCGTGACTCCATGAGAATTTCATCCCCTTTTAAATTTCTTGGATAGCCGGAACCATTCATACGTTCATGGTGCTGGTAAACTATCTCCGCCAGTGGCCAGGGAGATTCCACATCCTTCAACATCTCGTATCCGCTTTGGGCATGCTCTTTAATCAGAGAAAATTCAATCTCTGTCAGCTTGTTAGGCTTGGACAATATTGCTGCGGGTATGGATAATTTTCCGATGTCATGGATGATACCGGCCATGCGGATTCCTTCTATCTTATCCTGATCTAATCCCATCTCCGTGGCAATTGCCCTGGCAAAGTCAGCAGACTTTTTCTGATGACCGGCCGTATAGGGATCTCTCATTTCTATAACGGATACCATAACCTGGATGGTGGTGCCAAACGCTTTTCTGAGACTATCAAGAGCTTGTTGAAGTCTCACTTCTTCTTCTCGTTGCTTTTTGGCGGTATACTGGACATGAGAAGCAAACATGACGAAAAAACACAACACAATCAACCGTTCACAGAAAGCTCTGGTATCGACGCCTATAAGCATGTGCAGAAACGAGTGATCCGTGGAGATAATAACCGTGAGGACAGTATCAACAATCAAGAAGACTAAGCCCAGTAAAAGACTGACCCAAAACAGGGATTCGGGGAAACTTTTCTGTTTGTTGATCTTTTCCTGCATTTGTTGCTCCAAGGGTTTCACCCCTTCTTACGAAGTATTATGATGGGTAACAACAGCACACGTTTTATATAGACTCACGGGGGAATATATGTCAAGAGAAAATGGCCTCACTTTAGCTTTACTGAGAACTGACCTTAATTTGTGTCAGGCCATTTTTTTTGTTATGATAAATCAATTATTATATTTTGAAGGAAATGGAAATGGAAAAACCGGAATTACTCATCCCTGCAGGCAATCTGGAAAAATTGCGAACAGCTATCCTCTACGGAGCTGACGCCGTATATATCGGCGTTGAAGGATTAAGCCTGAGGGCAAGTTCATCCGAAATGTCTATGGGTGATTTAGCCGCAGGTGTAAATGAAGCGCACGCAAAAGGCATCAAAGTTTACGCGGCAGCCAATACATTTGCCCGTAATGCCGATCTGGAGCATGCCGCAGAAATCATCCCAAAGCTTGCCGCCATTGGCATTGATGCGATAATCGTCAGCGATCCCGGAATGATCCGCTTGATTCACACTCTAACACCGGACCTTCCTATCCACTTAAGCACACAGGCCAACACTACGAATATCGAAGCAGTAAGGTTCTGGCGCGATCAGGGAGTTCGGCGAATTATTCTGGCACGGGAACTGAATTTGAAAGAAATCGGAGAAATTACCGCGGCTGTTCCCGGAATGGAGCTGGAGCTTTTTGTCCACGGAGCAATGTGCATGGCCTACTCCGGGCGCTGTTTTTTGTCTGCATTCCGCAATCGCAGGAGCGCCAATGAGGGTGATTGCAGTCAACCCTGCCGCTGGGAATATTTACTTCATGAATCAACAAGACCGAACGACCCGCTGGTTCTACAAGAGAATGAGCGATATAGTTATTTACTGAGTTCCAAAGATTTATGTCTCCTTGAATATCTACCGGAGATACTGGCATCTGGCGTTACAAGTCTCAAAATTGAAGGCCGGATGAAATCAGCCTATTATGTGGCAATAGTGACACGCACATACCGGCAGGCGCTTGCCGCTCTGATTCAACAAAAAGAAAAATACAATTGCAGGCCTGAATGGATAGAAGAACTTACAAAAATCTCTAACCGCGGCTATACCACCGGCTTTGCCTTCAGCAAAGAAAAGATAAATGAAACCAACCCGGAGATTAAATATATTCAAACTCACGAACCGGCAGGGACAGTGTTGCAATATGATCCCGTCAAAAAGATGATGCTTATAGGTGTCCGCAATCATCTTGCCGCAGGCGATGCACTGGAGCTGCTATTGCCTGATGATAAAGTCCTCATCAATACGCACACCATAATTGATGTCCATGGAAAAACACTTCAAGAAGCCAACAATGATAATCAGATTTATCTGCCTCTGGAGCGGGCAGTGCCTGTCGGCGCTGTGCTGCGCCAAAAAGTAAAGTAGCTCCATCTTTATCATCTGGAACAAAAAAATATAAATGAGAATATTTCCTGTAAGCGAGTATTAGGTCATTTTGATGGTTATCCAACCTTTAAAATCATAAACAATCAGCCGCTGGACTTATTTATGAGTCAGGCGAAAACGACTAATGCGATATTTGGGTATGACGCGTATACAGAAGCGCGGCCTCGACCCGATTTCGTATCCCGGCCTTCGCGAAGATGTTGCGCAGATGGGTCTTGACAGTCTTGGGGCTTAAAAAAAGACTTTCAGCGATCTCTTCATTGGTCATGCTTCTGCTGATCAGTGCCAGAACC
>JANYAF010000059.1 GCA_025355175.1 Deltaproteobacteria bacterium
GAAGAATTTTCGTCTGAAGGAATGGCAGCATTTCGGCATCATTACCCCGACGCATTATTTTGGTATGGTTATTTTTGATGCCAAATTTACAGGCATTTCTTTTTTCTATATCTATGATCGGTTCAAGAATACCCGGTTTGAACACACACGGCAGGCGTTCGGACACTCTGCAAAAGTGGCTGCCCAGGTTTATGATGGCATCTGCTGGTTTGAAACAACAGGTTACCGCCTGCGCTTTGAAAACAAACTGGATCAGGGTTTCCACCGGATTTTAATCGACATTGATGGTTATAAAGACCATCCGGCTATCCAAGGCGAAATAATCATCCATGAAGATTTTGGCGTAGTCGAGCCGCTGGTCCAGCTCTCACCGATAACCCGCACACGCCCGTTTTATACGCACAAAGCGGCTGTTCCTGCGTCGGGCAGCATCACAGTGGGTTCGCAGGAAATTGTTCTGGAGCGGAATTCAACCATTGCCCTGATCGATGAGCAAAAAACGTATTATCCTTATATCAGCTTCTGGAAATGGTCCACAGCAGCAGTTTCCCGTGATGACGGAAAAATTTTAGCCTTCAATCTCTGCCAGAATATGATTGACGACGATAAAGATTTTAATGAAAACTGCTTCTGGACGGATGGGAAGATTTCCTGTCTTACGGCTGCGCGGTTTGATTTTGGCGATGTCCTGAAGCCCTGGAAAATGAAAACAACAGACGGCAGATTGGATTTGTCTTTTAAACCGCTGGGCGAAAGGGCCAATAAAATTAATATGGCCGGCATTATCCGTTCCGAATTTCATCAACCCTTCGGCCTGTACAACGGCAGATTTCAAGACGACCAGGGTGTTATCCATCCCATCAAAGATTTCTTCGGTTTGGCGGAATATCATGTGAAGAGGTATTAGACTGTTGGTCTTTCAGGCTGAAGGGAAGGCACAGAGGCACAAAGCGGAGCCTGGTGAAAATATTCCTCTTTACAATTCACATCTTGCGGCTGTCGTATGCCCAGTGCAAAAGCGCCTGACGCTGTTTGCGGCGACAATTTAGATCGCCGGCCGGACAGTGCTTGCGTAGTTGGGCGATATGTCTTTGCATGGCTTTCCAGCGTTTGATTTGCCTTTCGTCGTCGGGGCAGCGTCTTCCCTGGTAATAGCGACAGTACCATTGAAACCAGCCGCGGGGGTCTTCAGGATAAATCCATCCTTTTTCTGTCCAGTAGGAGAGGGGCTTGGAAGCGTTCACACCGAAGCAGTTGAGTTTCGGATCATGACGTTCGGCGCATAGTTTGGCTTTAGCATACCAGGAAGGGGGAAATTCGCTTCGGCAATCGGTCATATATTTTCCGCCGAAGACACCCATCTCCAGCATTTGCTTGGGCGTCAGTTCCGGCTGGAATTCGGGGTCGAAATCTCTACCGGCAGGCTTGGTGAGAAAATAGCGATAGCCATTTTGCATCCGGTCATGGATGATAATTTCTTTGTTCTTCATTTTCGCCTGCGCCGAATAAGTACTTGTTGATACTCTTCAAACTGCTGTTCAAATGCGAAAAATCCAATACTATGAGTGGCCATCCGGACGTGCCAGATTTTCAAAGGTGGTAAACTTTTCCAGAAAGGCGAGCTTTACGGATCCAGTAGGACCATTACGTTGTTTGCCGATGATGATTTCGGCGACGCCTTTATCTGGATTATCATCGGACTTATTGTAAACGTCGTCCCGGTAGATAAAGGCAATGACGTCCGCGTCTTGTTCGATGGCGCCTGATTCGCGCAAATCAGCCATTTGCGGGCGGCGGTTGGGACGATCTTCCACTTTCCGGTTGAGCTGGGACAGAGCGATTACCGGCACTTTGAGTTCCTTGGCCAGCGCTTTGAGCGAACGGCTGATTTCCGATATTTCCTGCTCGCGGGAATTTGAATAACCACCGGCTCGCATCAACTGGATGTAGTCCACGACAATCAAACCCAGGCCTTGATCGGCTTTCAAGCGGCGGGATTTGGCTTTCATTTCCAAGACGGTAATGGCGGGCGTATCGTCGATAAAAAGCGGTGCTTCGGAAAGTCTGCCTGCCGCCGTTGTCAGTTTCGGCCAGTCGGTTTCGCCTAAAAATCCTTTGCGCATTTTTTGCGAATCGACTTTTGCTTCCGAGGCGAGCATTCTGAAAGCCAGTTGCTCCTTGGACATTTCGAGTGAGAATATGGCCACGGGTATTTGTGTTTCCAGCGCGGCAAATTGCGCAATATTGAGCGCGAACGAGGTTTTACCCATGCTGGGCCGTCCGGCGATGATGATCAGGTCGGAATTTTGTAATCCGGATGTTATATCATCGATTTTTTCAAATCCGGTGGCTACGCCGGTGGTGAGTCCCTTTCGAGAGAAGAGGTCTTCAATTGCACGGAAGCTTTCCTTGACAATATCTTTAATGGGATAAAAAGAGACCCGGACTTTATTTTCGGAAATTTCAAAAATGCTATGCTCGGCCTTATCCAGCACCTGATCAACATCAGAGCCTGCTTCATAACAACTGTTGATAATCTCGGTGGCTGATCCGATCAGACCGCGCAAGATAGCTTTTTCTTTGACGATTTTGGCGTAATTGGCGACGTTGGCGGCCGACGGGACGTTATCAACCAATGATGCCAGATAAGTGGTGCCTCCGACGGAATCCAGTATATTCATACCCTTAAGGGCATTGCTTAAGGTGATCAGATCAACCGGTTCGTTTTTGTCGGCAAGTTGCTCGATAACAGAAAAAATTTTCCGGTGTGCTTCGTTGTAGAAATCGCCTTTGCTGATAATTTCCTGCGCAGCATTGATCGAACCGTTATCCAACAGAATACTGCCCAGAATGGATTGTTCCGCTTCTATATTCTGCGGGGGAAGTTTATATAATGCCGGATCGATATCTTTCATTATTCTTCGCCGATAACATTCAATTTAATTTCCGTATCAACACCTGTCACCAGTTTGATCTTCACTTTAAACTCACCCAGTGATTTGATCTGTTCATTATGGACGATCATTTTGCGGTCGATGTCGAAGCCCTTTTCTTGGAGAGCGACCTCAATATCCTTGGAGGTGACCGAACCGAATATTTTGTGCTGATCGCCTACTTTGCGGGATAACGTCAGGGTAACTTGACCCAGGCGGGCCGCCAGATCTTGAGCGCCAGCTTTTTCTTTTTGTGCTTTTTGCAGAATATTCTTTTTTTCGAATTCAAAGGCTTTTATGTTTTTATCGTCTGCCTCGATGGCCAGCCCTTTCGGAATGAGTAAATTGCGGGCGTAACCGTCATTGACTTTAACCAAGTCTCCGGCCTTGCCTAAAGAAGGTACGTTTTGTTTTAAAATAACCTTCATAGAAAACCCCCTGCTAGGATTGAATGATGTTTAGTAAATTAAGTAGCTGCCTGGTCCTTACGGAAATATTTGCGAAAGTCAATCCAAATGTCGAAGAATCCAACCATTGCTATTGCTATCATAACAATTTGCTGAATCGCAATTAAAAAATAAAAAAGCCAGCGGAAAAAAAACGAGATGCCTTTGCTTTGAAAAAAGAAGCTAACAATAGCAAGGCCTTGCAGAAAATAAACAAAAGACGCAACCAGGAATATATTGATGCCCAAAAAACTGATATGTGTTTGCGGGAGAAAGCTTAATCCGCCGCCGGCAATAAAAATCCAGACAAGCCAATTGGGCGCATGCCATTCGGGCAATGTCGAAAGTTTGGGCGGGACAACGCCTTGTTTGTGCAATAGTTTATTCCCAATTAGAACATTAATCCAGATCGTGGATAATATCGTAATGATGCAAAGGGCAGGGGAGATTTTGGTAAAGAATTGAATGACCATGGGCTTGCTGCTTTTAATGGCGTTGATTTCTTCGGGATTTAAAGGCAACCGGCTATAGAGCTGTATATTTAGTTCAACGGCTTCCGTAATATGCTTTTCGAGTAACTGCCAAGGGCTCATGGAGAGCTGCATGCCGCCGTAAACAAAATAAACAACAATCGCGCCCAGGATAACAAAAGAGGGAAGGAGTACAACGAGTTCAATGAAATAATTTTTCCGGACTGTCTGGGCCATTAAAATGCCGGCCAGCCCTGTCGCCGCCAGGGCAAATACCGGCAGAACTTTATGCATAAAGGATAGGAGTATCACCATGGCGCAAAGGATAATAAGAAAAGCGACCAGTACTTTCATCTGATTGTTAAGAAGACACAGGACAAACAAGATCAGCGGCAGGGTTATGAGAAACAACAGGCCGATGAAAGGTATCAGAGAGGCTGCTGAAAAAAATGCGATGATCAGCAACAGCCGGAGAAACGGGCCATGAGGTGATAATAAATTAAATTTTGCCAAGAATAATAACCTGTGCTGAAACTAGGTAATATGATCAAAATAATTAGTAATATCAGGTTGATATAATTAACGCCGGCTGGCTTCATCTGTAGGAATAAAACCGGCCGGCGTTTGTGAAAACGGGTTTACCTGCCTTCCGCAGTAACAAAAGGCATGATGGCGATGGTGCGTGCGCGTTTGATCGCGACAGTCAGTTCTCTTTGATGACCGGCGCAATTCCCTGTGATTCTTCTGGGCATAATTTTACCGCGCTCCGTGACAAAATTATTGAGAATGACCGGGTTTTTATAATCAAGTTTAACATTGGAGTCCGTGCAGAAGCGGCAGAATTTCTTTCTGTGAAAAAATTTCTTCTGGGGCGGACGTGATGGTCTTTCGCCGTTTTGTATAGCCATGGTTATTCTCCTTTCGTAGTGTTTTCTTCTCGAGTGATTGCTTTGATGAGCGTCGGCCTGTTGGGTTTTGCCTCGCCTGCCGGCTTTTCATCTCTATTTGCTGCTGAATGATCGGTCTCTATGCGTATCGATGTACGCTTCACTTCCACCACGGCAACTTCTGCATCCATACCCTCACGGGTGACAGCGCCTTCTTTGGCTACGGTCATAAATTTTAAAATCCGGTCGTCAATTTTAAAACTTCTTTCCATTTCGGCCACAATGGAACCGTTACCGGCATAGTCGATGAAAAAATAAAATCCGTCTTTTTGTTTTTTGATTTCGTAGGCCAGGCGCCGTTTGCCCCATTTTTCAGCTTTGGCGATGACCCCTTTACGTTCGGTGACGATGTTGGAAGACCGATCAATGATGGCAGTGATCTCTTCTTCCGTCAAATCCGTTTTGACAATAGTGATAACTTCGTATCTTTTCAAAATTTCCTCCTTTCGGCTCTAAAGCCCCTGAATAAGTTCAGGAGCAAGGGGAGTCCATAAAAATTGTGATGGTGCCTTCTATACCAGGCTTAACAAGAAATCAAGAATTATTATGTTAGTTATTGATAACCTATGATTGTGTCAGTGCTTTGTTCATTTCAAGGTTTCTTTGTGTGCTCATTCGGGTTAATGATGACCTTGATCGATTCCCGGCCATCTGATACCAACTTAAAACCTTTCATAATATCAGCTAAGGCAAGCCGATGTGTGATCAGATCATCCACGACGATCTTGCCCGATTCAATCCGTTTCATCGCTTCGGTAATATCGGGAGGTCCGCAATAATAAGACGTGATGATGGTAATTTCCTTCATCCAGAAATCATTGACAGGAACGACAACCTTTTTGTCCGGTCCGGGAACGGCAAACAGGACAATCACACCGCCCTTATCGACACATTTCCATGCCTGCTCCACGGCTGAATCAGCCGCAGCGCATAAAAATACGACGTCGGCCTTTTTGCCATTTTCCGCAACCAATCGCTCTGAAATATTATCCGCCGCATCGATGATGACGTCGGCCTCCATGCGCGAGGCAAATTCCAGTTTTCCATGGTTAATGTCGGCGGCTATGACTTTACATCCTTTTGCCTTGGCCAGCTTTACGTGAAGCAGTCCAGCCATCCCGCACCCAATGACCATCACAGACTGACCCTTCTTTACACAGGCCTGCCGCTGCGCCCTGACGACGCAGGCCAGAGGTTCAATGAAGGTGCTTTGATCATAGGTAATATTTTCAGGCAGTAGATATGTTCCGCGTTCTACAAGAATCTCCGGAACCAGGATGTATTCGGCAAAACCGCCGGGAAGTCGTTCCTTAACCTCCGAGCATTGAGGATAGTGTCCGTTTTCGCAATAAAAACATTTCATGCAGGGCGCTTTAGGAGCGATAAATACCCGGTCGCCCAACTTAAATTTATTGACGGAATCGCCGAGGGCGACAACCTGCGCGCCTATTTCATGCCCTTGCACCAGCGGTGCTCTCGGGAGCCGGTACCATTCGACAATATCACTGCCGCAGATGCCGCAGGACATAACCTTGACCAGTATCTCCTTAGGGCCAGGGTTAGGCGTGGGTACTTCTTCGATCCGGATATCTTTGTTATTATACCAGTAGGAAACTTTCATTTATTTTTCAATGTATTATAAAGATCAAAAGCCGCGGCCGGAGTCTCGTTGTCATGAACGACGGCCCGCACCGCCTGAATCATGGCAATCGGCGCCTCGGACTGGAAAATGTTACGCCCCATGTCAACACCGGCGGCGCCCTTCTGAACCGCATTATAGGCCATGGTCAGGGCGTCAAGTTCCGATATTTTCTTGCCGCCGGCCATCACGATCGGCACAGGGCAGGATGCCGTGACGGTCTCAAAACCTTCGTCTATATAGTACGTTTTGATATAATGGGCGCCAAGCTCAGCGCATATCCTGCAAGCCAGCCGGAAATATTTTGCGTCCCGGGCCATATCCTTGCCTACCGCTGTTACCGCAAGGGTGGGAATGCCGTAACGATTGCCGATATCAACCATTCTGGTCATATTGATGATCGACTGCCTTTCATATTCGCCGCCGATAAAGACCTGAACAGCCATGGCACAGACATTCAAACGGATAGATTCTTCGATATCAACAGCAATATCTTCATTGGACAACTCTTTGAGAATGCTGGCGCCTCCGGAAACCCGAAGCACAATGGATTGAGAAGTGGAAGGCGGTATAACACTGCGGAGAATTCCCCTGGTCAACATCAGGGTGTCCGCATAAGGCGCCAGAGGTAGGATATTAATATCGACTCGTTCCAGACCGGTCGTGGGTCCCTGGAAGTAACCGTGATCGATGGCCAGCATAACCGTTCGGCCGGAGACGGGATTAAATATCCGCGCCAGTCTGTTTTTCATTCCCCAATCCAGAGAATTTGAACCTTTGAGAAAAAAACCTTGTGTCTGCTGAGGCATATCGCAATGAAACATCTTTGCTTCCTTGATTCCATCTGCGTCCGGCATCTTTTGTGTTCTCCTTTCCTATCTTGAAGCTTCGTAAAGAAGTTTGTTTTTAGCTTCTTTATTATTTGTCCGTGAGGGGGCGGTGATTTTAGTCCTGATTCGTCTTTATAGTTTGATTTTGCGTATACCCATAAATATCAAACCTTGCTCTTTTTCATCTTCCGCTTTGAACTTTTTTTTCTTAAAAAACGATGTCGTTGTATATTGTGAAAAGTATAAAATGTCAAATGCTCTCTATGCGCGGATAACGACCGGTACTCAATGATTGACTGATTTTAGGAACTATGCGAGATTACAAACCATAAGGGTTGAAACCAAGCATACCTGATATGTGTATGCGATCCATAAAGCAGAGATGAGGAATTTCTGGCCCGTGAACGTGAGCGTCGCAGGGCGATTGACTCGTAAAACAGAGAGGAACAGACGATGGCAGTACACATTACGGTAAAACAAGCGGCAACTAAACCTCTGGGTGAAGAAATGGAATTCTTCAGGCAGTATAATGAAGTGCTGTTTAATAAACTTGGAAAGAAAATGTTGGATCTGGAGGCGGACAATCAGAAGTTGCGGATATTGGATGAAGAGCTGCGGGCAAACGAATCCCGCATTCAGTCTATTAGCAATAATCTTCCTGACGGAATGATTTATCAGGTCATTGTCAAGGCCGATGGCACAAGAAAATTCACCTATGTCAGCGATTCGGTTAAACAACTTCACGGCATATCACCCGAAGAAGCCATGGCTGATGCTACTCGAATATTCGACAGCGTCCATGAAGACGATGTTGCCTTATTCAAGAAAGTTGAAACTGAAGCATTAAAAACATTATCAACTTTCAAGGTGGAAGTACGGGTGAAGGACCCCTCAGGAGGAATAAGGTGGTCTTCCCTGTCATCAACACCCATATTAATGGAAGATGGTTCCACGCGCTGGGATGGGATTGAGCTTATCATCACCGAACGCAAGCGAGCCGAGGAGGCCCTATGTGAGAGCGAGGAAAAATACCGCACAATCATTGAGCAAATGGTAGACGGCTATTTTGAAGTTGACCTTGCCGGTAATTACACCTTCGTTAATGATGCGGAGAGCAATATTATTGGATATTCCAGAGATGAATGCATCGGAATGAATAGCCGGCAGTATCAAGATGAAAAAAACGCTCAAGAAATAAATCAAGTGTTCAAAAGGCTCTACAAAACTGGTGAACCCATCAAGTCATTAGAGGCTGAAGTTATCAGAAAGAACGGGACAAAAGGTTTTAACGAAGTTTCGGCATCTCTTATCAAAGATGCCGAAGGCAAGCCGATCGGATTTCGGGGGTTTACCCGGGACATTACGGAGCGTAAACGGGCGGAGGAACAGCTTCGACAGGCTGAAAAAAACTACCGGACCGTTTTTGAGAATGCTCAGGAGGGAATTTACCGAGCAACGCCTGAAGGGAGATTCATCATGGCCAATCAGGCCATGGCACGAATACTAGCATACGATTCCCCAGAGGAACTGATGGAAGGCGTTACCGATATCGCCCATCAAATCTATGTCCATCCTGAAGAACGCAGAAACGTCATAGAGTTGATAGAGCGGCAGGGCTTCGCAAAGAACGATGAACTTCAATGGTACAGGAAGGATGGAAGCAAGATCTGGGTATGTCGGACCATGCAGGTGGTTCTTGATGAGAACGGGCAACCCCTATATGTTGATGGGATTATTGAAGACATCACGGACCGAAAAGAGAGTGTTGATCGCCTGAGAAAGGCCCTTGGAGGAACTGTTCGGGCCATCGCTTCGTTGGTTGAAACGAGAGACCCCTATACAGCAGGCCATCAAAACCGTGTGGCCGATCTTGCTCGTACCATCGCCAGAGAGATGGGACTCTCCGGTGAGCGGATAGAAGGTCTCCGTATGGCTGGCATTATCCATGACATTGGAAAGATCTCCGTTCCTTCTGAGATCCTCAGCACACCAAAGCGATTGACAGACCTGGAGTTCAGCCTGATTAAAACTCATGCTCAATCCGGGTATGATATTCTGAAGGACATTGAATTTCCCTGGCCTGTTGCGCGGATGGTCCTTGAGCATCATGAACGGATGAACGGGTCCGGGTATCCCAATGGTTTGAACGGAGACAACATTCTCGTGGAGTCCCGGATTCTGTCGGTAGCCGATGTGGTGGAAGCCATGGCGACGCACCGTCCATATCGGCCTTCTTTGGGGCTTGATGCAGCTTTGGAAGAGATTACCAGGAACAAGGGTCTTCTCTATGATACGGATGCAGTGGATGCCTGTCTGCGCATTTTCAAGGAGAAGGGTTATAAAATCATTTAGTAAATCAACCACCTCGCGAGCTCGCTGCGGAGAATTGACGCTCGTCCCGCGCTATTTTTTACTGACCGGAATAAAATCAGTTGCAGGAGGAGAAAGACATGAAACTATCACGGCAGGAACTTATTAAAGCACTGCAGGGTTGGAACCAGGCATGGGATAACCATGACCTGGAGGGGGTCATCGCCCTTTTTGACGACGACATTTTATTCGAGAACTGGACAGGAGCTAAGGCAAAGGGAAAGGAAGCCCTCCGTAAGGCCTGGGCGCCATGGTTTGCCAACCACGGTGATTTTCGCTTTATCGGAGAGGATACGTTCATTGATGAGGAGGACCAGAAGATCCTATATCGCTGGATCTTTGAGAGCCCGTCTTTTGAAAAGGGCTTTGAGGGGAAACCAGAACGGCGGCGTGGTGTGGATCTGCTCCATTTTAAAGATGGGCGAATTTTTGAGAAGCTGACTTATTCCAAGACAACTATTGAAATTGACGGGAAAAGGATGGCTTTTCATCTTTGACAGACAGAACTTCCCTATGTTTATCGAAACATAGTACAATGCCTTATCAAAAGGGGATGGAACCCATGACGACCGAAGTGGAAGCGAATCGGGGCGAGCGAATTGTGACAAGTACCTGCGCTGGCGACTGCGGCGGACGTTGTCCGCTCAAGGTGTATGTACAGGGCGGGAAGGTCATGAAGATTACAACTGACGACCGGTTCGGTCCGGATCTCCAGGCTTGCGCCCGCGGCCTGACCCAGCGGGATGTCCTCTATGCGCCTGACCGGATCACCGTGCCCTTGAAGCGGACGGGTCCCCGGGGGAGCGGCAAATTTACGCCGATCAGTTGGGATGAGGCCCTGGATACCGTTTCCGCGGCGCTCAAGGAAGTCAAAGAAAAAGATGGGCCGCAATCCGTTTTCCTCATGGACTACTCCGGTTCGGTAAGCCTGCTGCATGGGACGCAAAAAGCAAGTCGTCGCTTCTTTTCCTTCTTCGGCGGGTGTACCTCCTGGCGCGGCAATTCGTCCATGGAAGGGGCAGTGTTTTCTTCCAAGGCGACCTTCGGCACAATCTTCACGGGCAACTCGCGCGACAATTTTCTTTCTTCCCAACTCATCATTCTCTGGGGCTGGAATCCTCTCGATAGCCGCTTCGGTCCGGAGACGGCCGGATACCTGATGAAGGCGAAGGAGAGAGGCGCGAAGATCATCTCCGTCGATCCCCGATCGAACAACTCGGCCGAAAAGCTGGCCGACCAGTGGATCGCCGTTAAACCGGGCACGGATGCGGCGCTGATGATTGCCATGGCTTATGTGTTGATCGCGGAAGATCTGTACGATCGAACTTTTATCGAAATGTACACGTCCGGATTTGAGCAATTCAAAGAATATGTGACGGGAGCGGTGGACAGCATACCCAAGACGCCTGCCTGGGCCGAGGAGATCACGGGAGTGCCGGGGGAATCGATCGAAAGACTCGCCCGTGATTACGCCACGTGCAAACCAGCGGCCCTTTGTGCCGGGTGGGCTCCGGGGCGATCGGCATTCGGCGAGCAATACCACCGTGCGGCTGCTACGCTCGCGGCGATGACCGGGAATATCGGCATCCAGGGCGGCCATGTGTCGGGTGGGACCGATGTCAAAATGGAGGGCTTTCTTTGGGGCTCGCTCGACGTTCCGGGGGGCAAAAACCCCGCCGTGCACATCACGGATATCTATGATCTCCTTTTGAAAGGGAAAGCGGGCGGGTATCCGAGTGACATCCGGGTTCTCTACATAGTCGGCTCCAACGTGCTCAACCAGTTTTTGAACTTAAATAAAGGGATCAAGGCACTGCATGCTCCGGAGTTCACCGTTATCCATGAACTGTTCATGACTCCCACCGCCCGCTATGCCGATATGGTGCTGCCAGTGGCGCACTTCCTGGAAAGGGAAGACATCGGCCAGCCTTTTGTCGGGGGGACGTATGACATTGTCATGGAGAAGGCGGTGGATGCGTTAGGCGAAGCCAGAACCGATCTGGCCATCTTCACGGAGCTCGCTGCCCGCATGGGCCTGGCAGGTTATAACGACAAGACGGACGAGGAATGGCTCAAGGAGTTTGTATCCCAAACGCCCGGGTTGCCTCCCTATGACGTCCTCAGAGATATTAAGGTTCATCGCGTCAACCCCGCCAGGCCCCTGGTGGCTTTTTGCAAGCAGATTAAAGATCCCGGGAATAACCCCTTTCCGACGCCGTCCGGGAAGATCGAAATTTTCAGCCAGAAGATTGCCGCGATGAAAAATCCGCTGATTCCGCCGATTCCGCAATTCATCGACGCTTGGGATGGACCGCGCGATCCACTTGCTAAAAAATATCCACTGCAGCTTGTCAGTCCGCATTCGAAGTTCCGGGTGAATTCCACGCTCGACAATATCCCGCGTCTCAAAAAAATTGCCGACGATGCAGTATGGCTCAGTCCTCAGGATGCGGAAGCGCGGGGAATCAAAAACGGCGACAAGGTCAGGATCTATAATGATCGGGGTCAGTTGGTGGTACCCGCAAAAGTGACTGCGCGTATCATGCGGGGTGTAACCAGCCTCGATGCCGGAGCCTGGTATAAACCTGATGAGACGGGCGTCGATCACGGCGGCTGTGTCAACGTTCTTACCCGGGACGAAAAGACACCGGCCGGTGCTTTCCCGAGTAATACCTGCCTCGTGCAGATCGAAAAATACGAGGGCGCATGACAATTTTTGGTGAATTCCAGGTCAAAGTGCACCACTTTTAGCTAAAGAAAAAATCTCTTATGAAGTCGAATATCGTGCTGTCTGCCTGAATTCCGGTCTAAAGGGTCTTGTCCGGCATCTTTACAGGATAAAATCATAAAAGGATGATGTTCGCAATGCAGCACCGATCCGGTCATCTCACCCATCTCCCATATCTTGTGCCTAAAATATTCTTGACACACAATAT
>JANYAF010000080.1 GCA_025355175.1 Deltaproteobacteria bacterium
GTTTTAGAGTCAGAAAAGTGGACAATTCACTTGTTACAAAACCGGACAATTCTATTTGCTCTTGACATTAAAAAAATATTGGCATGGATATCAGGTTGGCCGCTCAAAACAGCCATTTCATCCTCAAAACAAAACCAATTGACATGTATAAGGCTTTTAAGCTAGTTTATCACCCGTAAAGTTGATCGTTGACACTAAAACAAAGGTGAATGTTTTTTATGTTGAAATACAAAATCTATCTGCCGTTAGTCGTTGTATTTCTCGCCATTTTTGCCTGGGTTGCTTTGGGGGCGCAAAAGCTTCAAACACCACAAGCGAAGCAACCGCATCAGGAGTCCCTGCGCTGGGTCTCGCTTTCAACGGATTCTCGCGACACGGTGCGCGAAATCATCCGTTCTGAAGTGGACAACCGCGAGTCTTTTTCCACACGACAGGAAGAAAAAACCAATCTCAAATTAGTGGAAGATGAGAAAGAAAGAGAAGATTCAGATTATAAAAACGCGATTATTAGCGCAAGTAAGGAGTTTGTCCGCGCAAAAAAAAGACGCGATGATGTCACATCACAGTTTCAAATGGCATCCACTGACCTGGACGAATCCGCCAAAGGCATCAAAACCATCCGTACGACCATCGAAAACCTGGATGGTCAGATCAACCGTTATGAACAGGACACAAAAGCGCAACAGGAATCCCTCAAACGCTGGCTGCAGACCGAAAAACAAGGTGAAATTCTGGTTGCTGTAATTTACACACGTGGTTTCAGAGACAGTGCTCACACGCTGGAGGGTAGCGCAGATGTGGCTTCAGCCCCGCTCATTGCCACGCATATGGGAACGTACATTCAATCCTTTACAAAAGTGATCAACCATGTCACGGCGGTTGACTTCATTCGCGCCACGGAAGAAGGCACGGCCAAATGGAACAACGAAGAACCCATCCGCATTGAGCTGGATAAAACCGTTCAAGGCACAACGTATCTGAGACTGAAACGTTATGAGTTGTATCCTTTTCAGGAAAATAAATCCGGCAAAGTCAAACCGTCGACCGGCGCCGGTTACAAAGCAGCCATTATTCAATCCCGCAAAGATTTAGAAGCGTTTCTCGCGGCCAATAAGTTTTCACCGGGCAATTATGAATTGGATAACGCGAACAAAGTCATTGCCAACACCATTCAAAACAACGCCGCTGCGGAAGAGGGATTGAACGAACAGGTGAAGACGTTTCAGGATAGAATTCTGAATTTGCAAGGCAAAATCAGTACGGCGAAAGCGGAAAGGGAAACACAGAAAAATCTCCTGAAACGGCGAGAAGAAAGTTATTACAAGTTCAGCCTTGATGTTGCCGCGATCCGGGAAAAGAAGGACCTGTCGGAAAGATCATTCCAGCAGGCGCAGGTTGTGTTACATGAAAAAAAACGCGTTCATGAATCCATCATAATCAAAAGTGCTCTGGCGGCCACCAAAGGTTCACAAACACCCGCCGAAGCTTCAGCAGAAGTTATCTTGGACAAACTGGTCGAAGTGAAAAACGACGCGAAAACCCAGCACTCCAGTTCGGCAACGGAAGTCACCAACTTCCAGGTTACTTCCGAAGCAGCCTCACAATCCATCACGGAAGCCAGAATTACGGCAATCCGTTTAATATCGTTTGTCAATGAAGGAGAGAGTGTTCGGGTCAAAATGGCGTTCCGGGTGAGGACCATTCTGGAGGAGCAACCTCCCGCTGATGAACCGGCCAGGCCGGTTGCACAGCCGCCCGTAAAAACGCAAGCCAAGCAGATGGGGGTTCCGGCGCCGGAACCCCAAGCCACGCCCGTCGCGCAACCACCGGTTCTTGCCAAACAGATTCCACCATTCAAACGCACTTACCGCCCCCTGGCGGTCAAAGACGCGTTGGGATGCCTGTTTGAACTGCGTAGCGTCAATGTTTCAAAAGACGGTCTGCGTGTTCTGGTGGAGGTGATCAATACGGATAAAGAACCACGCAAGGTTGCTTTCTATGATGATAAATTCGGTTCGTGGCCCAGATCCAACGTTTTAGGTGAAACCGGCAGCGCTTATCCTACAACTCAGGCCTATGTGTGGCAAGGTGCACAGAAAAAAACTATGGCGGAAATCGATAGTCGCGGGCGCGGCGTGGAAATTCAACCGCAGACATCCGTTACAATGGAATTGATTTTCAAAAATATTCCAGCTACTGTCAAGACCGTCAAGATCAATCTGCATCCGTTTATTTATTACGGATCCCGTGAGATCTGGCAGGAGTTTGATCTTAAAATGCCGGAGATGCGCCTGCGGAGATAAGCGGAATCCAGAATTATTTTATCTTGCCGATATCTTTTTCCTTGCCGATGACAACCAGCACTTCTCCGTCTTTAACAACAAAATCAGCGTGCGGAACCATATGAACGTGATCGGCTATAACGTCGCGAATGGCGATGACTTCAATCTTGAACCGGTTGCGCAATTGAAGTTCCGCAAGAGTTTTCCCCAGAAAGCTATTGGGCGGCGCTAATTCAAAAATCATGTAATCGTCGGACAGGGGGATATAATCCATGACGTTGGGCGAAATCAGGCTTTTGGCCAGCTTTTTGGCCACGTCCATCTCCGGGATAATGACATCCGTCGCGCCCACTTTTTCCAGAATCAGTTTGTGATCTTCGTTGGGTGCCTTGACGATGATGTTTTTCACTTTCATTCGTTTCAGATGTAGTGTGATTAAAGTTGCCGCGGCGAGATCTTCACCGAAGGATATGATGGCGATGTCATCTTCTCCAATACCGATTTCATCCATGATTTCCTGATCCGTTCCGTCCGCCAGCACCGCCTTGGTGGAATAATCACGGATCTTCTGAATGACATCTTTGTTTTTATCGATCGCCACGACTTCAAAACCATTTTCAAACAACGTGCGCGCGATATGGTAACCGAAGATGCCCAGCCCGATGACAACTGCTCTTTTCATTTATTTTCTCCTTATTTAAAAATTGTGACGCCTTAGGAAAATGGCCAGAGGCAAGGCGCGTAAGACCTGGGAAATGAGGCCTACTTTTTTGTAGGCCGCAGTGACTCAGGGTGCCGCGCAACGTCACCTAAAGGTGATAAACAGCATATGGCCATTTTCCTAAGGCGTCACCCGACCATCACGGATTCTTCCGCGTAAGTAATACCTTTTTTCCTCGCCGAATACCAGGCAAAAGCCAGCGTTAAAGGCCCGACACGGCCGATAAACATCATCGCAATGATGGCATATTTCTGGATGTCATTGAGTTTCGGTGTTACGCCCATCGATAAGCCGACCGTGCCGAAAGCGGAAAACGTTTCAAAGACATATTCAATAAATTGGTAGCGGCTGGCCAGCGGCGCCCCGCTGGTGCCGCTGAAAAACAAAAGTACGGCTGTAATCACGCCGATAATGATAGCCGATGCAAAAATAATGGAAATGGTTCGATCCACAAGTTCCGGCGGAATCGTGCGGTTGGCAATATTGACATTTTCATTACCCTTCATCCGGTTGACAATAAGAAGCAGCAGAATGGCAAAACTGGTGGTTTTGACGCCGCCGCCTGTGGAACCGGGCGAAGCGCCGATAAACATCAGGATGATGATGACCAGAATCGTCGAGTTGGTCAAAGCTCCAATATCCACAGTATTGAAGCCGGCAGTACGCGAGACAACGGATTGAAAAAAAGATGATAAAAGCGCTGTCTTTGTGGTTGCTCCTCTTAAAGTATTATGCATCTCCATAAAGTAAAAACAAGCCGCACCCACAAGAATCAGCGCGGCTGTTATTATCAAAACAATCTTGGTATGAAGCGACAGCTTCTTTTCCACGCCGCGAAACTTGGCGACAACTTCCTGCTGCACGATAAAACCAATTCCGCCCAAAATAATCAAAAGCATGATCGTTACATTAATGAGTACATCACTTTGATAACGCATCATACTGTCGGGAAAAAGTGAATAGCCGCAGTTATTAAAAGCGGACACGGCATTATAAAGGGCATGATAAAAGGCTTGTCCTGCCGGGAATTCCTGAATAAATCTCAAAAACAAAAGGAGTGTGCCGACACCTTCGATGATCAAAGTATAGCGCAGAACTTTTTTAACAATGATATAAAAATCTTTTCTGGGGGTGTGCAGGAAAGTAGACTGAGTAATCTCCCGGCCTTTAAAAGAAATGCCTCGTCCCATCAAAGTAAATAATACAATCGAAAAGGTGATGATGCCCAAGCCGCCTACCTGGAAAAGAACCATGGTAATCAGCTGACCGACGCCTACCTGGTCGAGGACCTGGAAAGGATCGTCTTTCAGGA
>JANYAF010000097.1 GCA_025355175.1 Deltaproteobacteria bacterium
GGGCAATTTGGCAATGAGAAAAGCATTACGGAATACGTGAAGAAGCAAGGACGGGAAAAGGAATATAAGAAATTGCATAGTCAGCAGCTCGAGTTGTTCGGTTTTGATACCCCGTAGCTTGCTGCGGGGTAGTTCATTTTCTTGACTCTCTGAATGTTAGGGAGCGCGCGAAGGTATTTGCCTCTATCGAGAAATTGATAGAATTGAAAAACGCAGGTTTGAATCCCAAAGAGAATCTTTCAAAGCATTTGACGGATGGTATATTTGAAATGCGAATTAGCTTTGAAAACAGAATTGCTAGGGCGCTCTTTTTTTATCAGGCAGACCGTAAGATAATATTTTCGCATGGTTTTGTAAAAAAGACGCAGAAAACGCCGATATCGGAAATTCAGCGCACAATGACAATCCGCATGGCTAAACAAGGAGCATGATATGAGTACTGCAAAAGAATATCTAAAGAAGCAAATGCAAAATCCCGAGTTTCAACAGAGTTTTTTGAATGAAAAAACGCGGCTTGATATAGAGTATCAGCTTGAGGAGCTGAAGCGGGATATTGCAGTTTGCAAACCTGTTAATGAGCTGATTGGCAAAATTGATCAGATTGAACGCATTGTTCAGTATGCCTGATGCTGGCGCAATTTCTTGATCCGCTTCGGATCTACATTGACATAGATCCCTCTGTGCCAATATAAGTGAGGCACTGTCCCCGGAAACTTCGGTTACATAATACCCATAATGGACTGACCTGCTGAAAATCTGTATTCATGGATGTACTCTGATTATCAATGTACGATTTCATGGGTATTAACATGACCATGCCTGCCCGTTGCATTGTGCATTTTTGCTGATTTGAAGTGGCAATCCGCACTTAAATTCCAAATCTAAAACACTTGATTTTGTAGGTGAATTCGTTAAGAAGGATTTTGTTTATTTTTTGTCTTTCATTGCATTTTCGAAAGCCAGAAGCGCTGAAGGGAAGGGCGCGAGGCTGCGCTTAATGACACCCTGCAAAAAAGAAATGGCCACGCCATAATTCGTGACGGGAACACCTGCTTCCTGTGCTTTACGCAGACGAGTGAGCATTTCCCGACGATTCATCATACAGGCGCCGCAGTGCAGAATCAGCTTGTAGTCCCTCAAATCCGCCGGATAGTCGCGGCCGCAGGATGTATCGATCTGAAGATCGCCTCCCACATACTGACGAAGCCAGCGCGGGATTTTCACACGGCCGATATCGTCTTCCAGTGCATGATGTGAGCAGGCTTCGGCAATTAAGATCCGGTCTCCGGGCTTCAGGCGATCAATTGCCGCCGCTCCTGCGGCCATCGCCGCCAGATCCGATTTCTGTCGGGCAAATAAAATCGAGAAAGTCGTGATGGGAATGCTCATCGGCACGTCGGCGGTCACTTTCAGAATCGCCTGGGAGTCTGTAACAACAATGGCCGGCGGATTTTTTAAGTTGGTAAGCGCTGCCGCCAGTTCTCTTTCCTTAACGACCACCGCCGTGGCATCATTATCTAGGATGTCGCGGATCGTCTGAACCTGAGGCAGAATCAGCCTGCCTTTGGGAGCCTCTAAATCGATCGGAACGACCAAAACAGCCAAGCCTCCCGACGGCAGCAAATCACCGATAAGTGACGGAGTGGCTACAAAATCCGCCGGGACAATTTCCAACAATTGCTCTTTTAAGGTTTCCATATATTTCTGCCGCTTCGTTGCGTCACTGCAGGAAACGGTCAGGATCAGGGCTTTTAATTGCAGAAATTGCAGATGATTCGGGGATGGCTGATGTAAATCAATTTTATTAATCACAATCAACACGGGGATTTTACGGTTTTGCGCTTCGGTCAAAACGGCTTCCTCGAAATCCGTCCAGGTATCCGCTTCGGTAACCAGAATGATGACATCCGCACGGTCAAAGACTTGGGCCGTTTTTTTCAGCCGTACGCCTGATAATTCCGAGATATCGTCCAGGCCAGCTGTGTCGAGAAACAGCACAGGCCCGAGCGGCAGCAGCTCCATGGCTTTTTCCACGACATCGGTGGTGGTTCCGGCGACAGGCGATGTGACGGCGATGTCCTGCCCCAGCATTAAATTCAGCAGGCTGGACTTGCCGACATTGGTGCGTCCCAGGAGCGCAATATGCAGCCTATTTCCTTTCGGTGTGTTATCCATTCTTTTTGTCCTTATAGCCCAGAGCCGTTAACTGATGGGGAGAGAATATCTGATCGATTAATTCAAGGCCTAGCTTTTCTTCCAGAAACCGCCGCATGTTTTTTTCGCGCCCCGTTGAAAACTCCGTGATGAATAGCGTGGCTTTTTCGTATCCGATCACCGGCAGCAATGCTGTGATGATCATAGGACTGGCATTGAAATATTCTTCACATTTTTCCTGATTGGCCCCAATGCTGCGTACATGATCTGTCAGGTGCCTATCGATGTTGATCAGCATATTCAGTGATTCCAGAAGGGCATGGGCCAGCAGGGGCAGAAATTCATTTATCTGAAGCGTCCCACGTGCGGCCGTATCGGTAACAATTGCATCATTAGCAATAACTTTGATGCCGACTTGTATGGCCGCTTCCGCCAAAACCGGATTGACTTTGCCGGGCATGATGGATGATCCGGTCTGCAATTGCGGTAGACGGATTTCACCCAGAAAATTCATGAGGCGCAGATCATTGGCTATTTTGATCAGATTAACGGCGTGAGCTTTGAGGATGGCGGAAACTTCGACAAATGCATCGGCATTGGCGGTCTCACCCGGAATATTTTCGCCCCGGGAGAGTCCCAGACCGGTTACTTCCCTTAATTTTTCAATGGCTAGAAAGATGTAGTTGCGCGGTGCGGCAAGCCCTGTGCCTATGGCGGTTCCGCCTAAATTCACTACGCGCAGGCGCTCCTCGCATTTGAAAGTTCGCCAGCGGTCGCGGGAAAATGCTTCGGCAAAGGCGGAAAACTCAGCACCGAGCGTGATCGGCACGGCTTCCTGCAATTCTGTTCGTCCCAGTTTAACAATAGCGGCAAATTCTTTTTCTTTTTCTTGAAATGCGCCTTGCAGGCCGGCTACAGCTTTGGATAAATCGCGGAGAAGAAATATTGCGGCAACTTTCAGAGCGGTGGGATAAACATCATTGGTTGATTGATGCAGATTGACATCTTCCAGCGGATGAATAAGACCGTAATCGCCTTTCCGTCCATCAAGGAGCTCAATGGCGCGGTTGGCGATCACTTCATTGAGATTCATATTCGTTGAAGTTCCCGCGCCGCCCTGCATGGCATCCACAGGGAACTGATCGGCAAGTAATCCTTTCGATATTTCCAGACAGGCCTGTTGGATTACCTGTGATTTTTTCTGAGGGAGATAACCGGTTTCAGTATTGGCCAGGCAGCAGGCCTTTTTCACCTGAGCCAGTGCCCGGATGAGCGAGGGATTTACCTCCCTGCCGCTGATGCGGAAGTTGTTTATCGCACGCTGTGAGTGAATACCCCAGTAAGCTTCCCGTGGAACGTTAAGCTCGCCTAATAAATCTTTTTCAATTCTTTGATCGGTCATAAATAACCAGCGTTATTGGTTGGAATTCAAGAAAAAGGAGGTTTGCCCTTTCCAGACAAACCTCCTTACATTTTACTTAACCCAGAAAAAAGGTTTTATTCATCTTTTTTGTGAGGCATCTCAGTGCCTCTTTTTGTGTACTTAGTGTGCAGGAGTTCATGCGACTTATGCCCCAAAGGTTCTTTGAGGAACTTGTCATAGAGCTTCTTCACTGACTCATTTTCATGAGATTGTCGTTTCTTCTGCACGTTTCCGTCATCCTTATAAAGAGCGGCTGAACGTAAAACGCGAATTTCGTTGTTGGTGGGAATGGGTTCGCCACCGCCTGCGATGCAGCCGCCGGGACAACACATCACTTCAATAAAAGCGTAATTAGCTTTGCCTTCGCGAATGCGATCCATCAGTTTACGGGCGTTTCCCAGACCATGGGCGACAGCAATGCTGACATCTCCCAAAGCACCGACCTTGACGGTTGCCTCTTTGACGCCTTCTAGTCCACGAACTGGGGTGATATCCAGACTGGGTAGGTTCTCTCCGGTTACTACCGCATAGACGGTACGCAGGGCGGCTTCCATAACGCCGCCTGTCGCGCCGAAAATCGTTCCGGCGCCGGTGTATTCGCCCATCGGAGCATCGTAATCTTCATCAGGCAAGTTGACAAAATCAACACCGCCTTCTTTGATCATCCGGCCTAATTCACGGGTGGTAAGAACATAATCCACATCGCGATAACCGCTGCTGTTCATCTCCGGTCGCTGGGCTTCAAACTTCTTAGCGGTGCAGGGCATAATGGAAACTGAAACGATATCTTTCGGATCAATGCCTGCCAGTTCTGCATAATAGGTTTTGGCCAAAGCGCCGAACATTTGCTGCGGTGATTTGCAGGTGGACAGATGAGGCAGCAGGTCCGGGTAAAAGTGTTCGCAGAACTTAATCCAGCCGGGGCTGCACGACGTAATCATGGGCAGTGTGCCGCCTTCCTTAACGCGTTTGAGCAACTCGTTGCCTTCCTCAATAATGGTGAGGTCGGCGGTAAAATTGGTATCAAAAACTTTATCGAAACCCAGTCGGCGCAGAGCGGTGATCATTTTGCCGGTGACAAGGCTTCCCGGAGGCATGCCGAATTCTTCGCCCAACGCCGCGCGGATAGCCGGTGCTTCCTGAACGATGACATGTTTGGTCGGATCCTGCAGGGCTTTCCAGACTAAATCAACGTCATCCTTTTCGTAAAGAGCGCCAACCGGACAAACCATGATACACTGGCCGCACGTAATACAATTGGACTCAACCAGCGGTAGGTCAAAGGCCGGAACAACTTTAACATCGCTGCCGCGATGGGCCGGAGTCAAAACACTGACCGTTTGAATCTGATCGCAAACCGTTACGCAGCGGTGACATTCAATGCACTTGCGGCTGTCCCGGACAATCGAGGGACTGGAATGGTCGATCATACCTTCCTTAGGAAATTGCGTGTAATCAAAACGAACTTCTTTGAGGCCGACAAATTCGGCTACTTTCTGCAATTCGCAGCTGCCGTTTCTCACACAATAGTTGCACTCCTGCGGATGGTTGGCCAGTAAAAGCTCCACAACCATTTTTCTGGCCTGTCGAACTTTTTCCGTGTTGGTATGCACAATCATCCCTTCACTAACAGGGAAAACGCAGGCGGCGATCAGGCTGCGCTGGCCTTCCACTTCGGTCATACAAACGCGGCATGCGCCAGGTGTGTGATGAATTTCCGTCCAGGCGCAAAGCGTGGGGATTTTAATACCGACGCCACGGGCAGCCTCCAAAATAGTGGACCCTGCAGGCGCCTCTACCAGGCGATTATCAATAGTCAATTTAACAATTGTTGACATGAAATATTTCTCCTTATCGTTCTATAATATAAATTAAACAGCCGCATCGCAACGCAGGCAACGGCAAGCTTCCTTCATGGCGTCTTCACGGCTGAAGCCCAGTTCCACTTCCGCAAAGCTCATCTTGCGCGTGGCATGATGCATTTCCGGCATCAGTATCTGGGGTGTTTCCTCCGACTCTTCATCAATCACCAGCGGCACAAAGATATCTTCCAGTGCCGGTTTGACATAGGCGGGTTCGCTATTGGCAACGCGGATGGTCGCGTCGATATCGTCGGCTGCCTGATGTCCTGCGCCGACTGCCGCGATGACGGTGTCGGGGCCGGTTACAGCATCGCCGCCTGCAAAATAGCGGGGGTTGGCCGTACGTGAAGCGTAGCCCTTGCCGACATTGTAGCAATCCCATTTGTTGATTTCGACGCCGCTCTTTTTATCCATGAAGCTCATATCCGGCACCTGGCCGATGGCTGCGACAATGGCATCCACCTTCAACGTGAATTCTGAACCGGCGACAGCGACGGGCTTCTTACGACCGCTATTGTCAAAATCGCCCAGCGTCATCCGCTGACAGGTAATGGAACCAACCTTGCCTTTCGCGCCTCCAATCTTCAAAGGTGCGACCAGGTATTCAATCTTGATGCCTTCATCTTCGGCTGCCTTGATTTCTTCTTCAGCTGCCGGCATATCCGCTCTCAAACGTCGATAAAGAATAGTCACGTCGGAACCGAGGCGAAGAGCTACGCGGGCTGCGTCGATCGCCGAGTTGCCGCCGCCGATGACAGCCACTGTTTTGCCCAGTGTTTTTTCGCCTTTGAGCCATTTTTCTTCATTGTTGTTGAAGTCGCGCAGGAATTCGACCCCGCCGAAAACATTGCCCAGGTCTTCGCCGGCAACGCCCATTTTCTGGCTCTTATGTGCGCCGGTGGCCAGATAGAAGTAATCAAAATCCTTTTCAATCTGTTCGAAAGAAATGTCACGGCCTACGCGGGTGTTGAGACGGATATCGACGCCTAGAGAGGCGATATCATCAATTTCACCCTGCAGGATGTTGCGGGGCAGGCGGTAAGAGGGAATGCCCCAGTAGAGCATGCCGCCCGCTTTGTTGAGCTCTTCAAAAACGGTCACTTTATAGCCACGCAGAGCGAGATCGCGTGCGGCGGTAAGACCAGCGGGCCCCCCACCGATAACGGCAATTTTTTCCTTGCGGGTAACGGGAACCGCATCGGTTTTCGGACGCGACGCGTTGTCGGTGATGAAGCGCTTCAGGAATTTAATGGCCAGGGCTTCATCCATATTGCCGCGGCGGCACTTGCTTTGACATTTGTGATCACAGACGCGACCGCAAACGGATGGGAAGGGATTGGTCTGAAGTAAAATCTTGTAAGCATCTTCAAAACGTCCTTCACGAACCAGCGCGATGTAGGACGGGATGTCCATTTCAATCGGGCAGGTATGCTGACAGGGTGACTTATACATGGCCGAGCAGACGGTCGCGCGGCAGCGATGATCAAAAATATGCTCTTCGTATTCCTTGCGGAAGTAACGAATGGTGCTTAAAACGGGATTGGGAGCGGTTTGTCCCAGACCGCAAAGCGCCGCGTTTTTAATGACACCGGCCATTTCTTCGAGCAGTTCGATGTCACCCGCTTTACCTTTGCCTTTGGTAATGTCGGTTAAGATATCCAGCATGCGTTTGGTGCCTTCGCGGCAGGGGGTGCACTTGCCGCAGGATTCATCCTGGCAGAAATCCATGAAGAACCGGGCCATATCGACGGCGCACTTGTCTTCATTCATGACGATCAATCCACCGGAACCCATGATAGCGCCCAGTTCCGCAACCTTCTCGTAGTCCACGGACGCGTTTAAATGTTGAATCGGGATACAGCCGCCGGACGGGCCGCCCAGTTGCGCTGCTTTGAACTTTTTGCCTTTGGGAATACCGCCGCCGATATCGAATACAATAGTGCCCAGTTTGGTTCCCATGGGAACTTCCACCAGACCCACGTTGGCCACGTCACCGGTTAGAGCAAAAACTTTCGTGCCCTTGCTTTTTTCCGTACCGATGGATGCGTACCACTTTGCGCCTCGCAGCATGATTTGGCCGACGTTGGCCAGGGTTTCGACGTTGTTGAGGATACTGGGTTTCTGCCACAGACCTGCAACAGCGGGGAAGGGCGGACGGGGACGAGGCATGCCTCGTTTGCCTTCGATGGAGGTCATGAGCGCCGTTTCTTCACCGCAGACAAACGCGCCTGCGCCCTGGTAAATCTCCAAGTCAAAATTAAAGCCCGTGCCTAAGATGTCGTTACCCAGAAGGCCCGCTTCTTTGGCCTGGCTAATGGCAACATTCAGACGATGAATCGCCAGCGGATATTCTGCGCGGCAATAAATGTATCCATAAGATGAGCCGATGGCTTTGGCCGCGATGACCATGCCTTCCAGAACGGCGTGAGGATCGGCCTCCAGAACACTGCGGTCCATGAACGCGCCGGGATCGCCTTCATCGGCGTTGCATAATACGTATTTGACATCCCCTTTGGACTGCGCGGCAAACTTCCACTTCAAGCCGGTGGGGAATCCCGCACCGCCGCGACCGCGCAGGCCGGAATCCAGCATTTCCTGGACAATCTGTTCCGGCTTCATTTCGGTTAGAGCTTTGGCCAAGCCGGCATAGCCGTCACGGGCGATATATTCTTCAATCTTTTCGGGGTCGATCAGTCCGCGATTCTTTAATACTCTCAGTTCCTGAAGAGCGAAGAAGGGAATATCCTGCATGGTGGGAATGATTTTATCCGTGCCCGGTTCTCTGTACAATAGTCTTTCCAGGATTCGTCCTTTAATCAGATGCTCTTCAACCAATTCCGGAATGTCTGCCGGTTTGAGGTTGACGTAAATCACGCCTTCCGGGTAAATGACCATGATGGGACCCAAAGCGCAAAAACCGTTACACCCTGTTTCGACGACTTTTATTTCTTCAGCCAGGTTCCTTTTGACAATTTCTTCCAGAATGGCATTTTTAACGCCGAGACTGCCGGAAGACTGACACCCGGTACCCCCGCAAATTAATAAGTGTGAACGAAAAACTTTCATTTATCCAATATCCTCCTTAAGAAATAATCATGCATAAAGATGATGCCTGCATGACGGATAGCACATTATTTAATGGTTTCAGAGCCTTTTGCCAGAACAAAGGGTGTCTGTATCTCTCCCGCCAGAACATGCTTTTTGAAAATCTGTCGCATTTTGTTGGGATTGACGTATTCATATTTGATGGGGTCCTGATTCAATGCTTCGATGGTCACCAGGGGTTCGCGGCTGCATAAGCCCATGCAACCGGATGTGGTAGCGACAACATCATGCACGCCCGCTGCTTCGATTTCCTCAAGTAGGGTATCCATTACTTCCTTTGCGCCGGAAGCGATGCCGCATGTTCCCATATGCACGGTTACTTTGACGCGGCGGTCTCCGTCCCGTAAAGACATTTCTTTATGCACTTTTTCTTTAATTTTCTTTAAATCATCGATAGTCAATTTCGCCATCGGCTTTCCTCCGTTTTCTATAATTAAAAATTAATTGTATCGGCTCAATATTTCCTTAACTTTTCCCGGTTTGATGCGGCCATGGACATCTTCATCCACAACGATGACCGGCCCCAATCCGCAGGCACCCAGGCAGCGGACGGATTCCAGGGTGAACATCCGGTCCGGTGTTGTTTCACCTTCTTTAATACCGAATTGTTTTTCCAGTGTGTCGGTGAGCGCTTTGCCGCCGCGCACATAACAGGCTGTGCCCAAGCAAACGCGAACGGTGTGTTTGCCACGCGGGGTCATGGTGAAAAACGAGTAAAACGTGACAACGCCATAGACGCGGCTCAAGGGCAGATTCAATCCGGAGGCAATTCTTTTCTGCACGGATAAAGGAAGGTATTCAAGAGAGACCTGCGCTTCTTCCAGGACGGGAATCAGTCCGCCCGCTTTTCCTTTGTGCTTTTCAATGATGCTGGAGAGCTTTGCTACTTGTTCCGGTGTGAACTCTTTTAATAATTCTGTATCTTCGGCTTTCATTTACTTCCTCCTCGATCTTTGGGATACGCTATGCTTCCGGCTCGATCTCGCGTAGTCCTTCTTCAATAACGCCCCGGATATATTTTATTATCTCAGGATGGTTAATGGGTACATCCTCGATTTCTTTTCGAATTTCACGAGTATCCATCCCAAACCGCCGGTCATTATGCCTGTGTTTATAAAAAAAATCAACCTCAGAATTAGAAATAATCAGAATTATTATTATGCTAATAATCGCACCCAGGGGTTGCCTGTCCAAATGACGCAAACCAAAGGTAGCTTTTACCGTAGTTCCTGAATTTTCTTGAGATTCCAGATGAAACGTTCCACCGGACCGTTCTGCTGCATCTCTAAGGAGTGGTAATCCCAAACCCACGCGCCGGACCGTTTTGGTCGTGTAAAAGGGATCCAGGACTTTTTGAAGAACGTCCCGGCTCATACCGTGTCCGTCGTCTTTAATTTCGATGGTGAGCAAATCATTGTGGGAATCTTCATCAATACTGATTTCAATAAGCTTGGCGCCGGCGCGTACGGAGTTTTCAGTAATGTCCAATATGTGGTCGGCAAGCGTAAGCATGGCTACTCCAGTATTTGACGGCCGTTTTGTTTGGAGAGGGCCATCTTCAGTTCAGCAAAGGTTGGTTCTTCCATAATAATTTTTGTGGTTGATGTTCCTATATCCTTTATAAAATGGGCGTCGGATGACGTTAAAAACGGATATCGGCTCAGATTGTGATATTGGATACGGCCTTGCTCAAGGCCTGTTAATTTAGATATTTCCAGCGCGTCAAAACGGGAATGGTCATCGATGAAACCCAGTTGGCTTAAGACACTGAAACTTTCCCGGTCGATATGCGCGGGGATGGCCAGCCCTTTCAATTGGTGAATGGTATCAATGATACTGTCAATGGATAAATCCGTCGCACCGATGAGCAGTTGATTGTTCAGCCCTTCCACCTCGCCCAATTCATTGACGATGGCCTGAACGCCAAAGCGGTTTTCATCATTTTCGCCGAATAAGTGCTGATCAATGACGGTCTGAAGTTTCAGGAGATCGGACAGGGACTCAAAGAGCGCCAGCAGATGCACTTCTTCACTTGTCGTGATTTCCATAGCCGGGATGACTTGAATATTTTTCCCGGCGGCGGCCATGACGTATGGGACATTGTCGGAAGCGTTGTGGTCGCTGATGGCGATCATGTCGAGCTTTTTATTTAGTGCTTTTTGCACCAGGGCCTGCGGATGCATGTCCAGTTCGGCGCAGGGGGACAGGCAGGTGTGAATATGAAGATCACAATTAAAAACTTTCAACATCGGTTTTCACCGCTGGAAACGATAAGCACTAAACGCCGGGTATTTTCAGGGATGGTGTTTTCAAATATCAGCTTTTTGCCGCCAGTAAATTATAGATCTTGCCCGAGATCTCAAAAGCGGGCAAATCGGACACCATGATCGGAATCTTTTCCGCCTCGGCTTTCTCCAGGGTGTCGGCAGTCGGCTGACAGGAATTAATCAGAATGATTCCGGCGTGTTCTTTGAGACTGGCGACGGCGACAATATTCTGATGAACCTGGCGGGTGACCCAGATATAGCCTTCCCGGGAATTACCCATGACATCGCTCAAGAGGTCTCCGGTGTAGCCGCCTGTAACGTCTTTGTCCAGGTAATTTTTGCCGCATTTGACTTCCAATCCCAGCGCTTGAACTATTTTTTCAATTTTCATGACTGAACCCTTTATGAAAAATTATGGTGTTTGAATCGTCATCTTCAAATGAGTGCCTTTGCCGACTTCCGATGTGATATGGAAATCATCGGAATAATTCTTTATGTTGCAAAGTCCCATACCCGCGCCAAAGCCCATTTCTCGAATTTTCTGATCAGCGGTAGAATAACCTTCCTGCATAGCCAAATCAATATTGGGAATGCCGGGACCTTCGTCAATTACCTCGATTTGCACAACACCGGGATTAACCGTGAGGTTCACAATGGCTTTTTTGGCATACGATACGACATTGATTTCCGCCTCGTAAGAGACGATGGCGGCTTTTCGGACGATATCGTTGGGAATTCCTAATTTTTTCAGAATGGATTTAATGTTGGTCGAGACAATACCAGCCGAATTGAAATTGCCGCCTTCAATATTAAAACTGTTCGAATACAGGTTTGGATTAGTTTCGCCCACTGGTATTTTCAACTTTTTGCAGACAACCGACAATCCCCTTTGTGTAGAGGCGGCCCGCCGTTTCAAATAGAATGTATTTCGTGGTTAAAATGGGAATCTTAAGTTCTCTGGCTAATGCGATTGTTTCGGATGACGGCTTTTTGCCCCGCACCAGGATAATTGCGGCAATATCGAGTACATTGGCGGTTCGAATCACCTGGGTGTTGGTCAATCCGGTGAGCAGAAGGCTCCCGGCTTTGGCGAAGGCCAGCACATCACTCATCAAGTCGGCCCCGAAGGCTGTTTTTACTTCGAGGTCTAGAATATCATCACCCACAATGACTTCCGCCTCCAGGATATCTTTTACTTCGCGCAGTTTCAAAGGCTACTCCTTATCAATCAGCAAAAAAGGTTATGTAATATTTTGGAAAACGTCATTTGCTGTTAAAATATTACTGAATTGGTGTTGTATCTATCATGGCCGATGATTTGCTGTCAATAAGATAGTTTTAACTTTTTATTTGGCAATGAAAGTGTTATTCAGAGAAGCAATCTGCTGTGGCTTAGAGGTTGAAGGAGGCCATCATCACTTGTTCGGTCTGAAACTCAGGGGAATCAATATTGTTAAAATAATCAAAGAGAGTCTTGCGAAACTGTCCCGGCATGGTAACGTCAACATCAAGCTGAAATATTTCCTTGAAAATGATGTGGTATGGATCGACTATGAACAAATAGTGACCGCTTTATTTGACTTGGAACAAAACGCCATTGAGGCCATGCCGGACGGAGGGTCGTTGATCATTACCGTCGAAGGTGACGAACATCAGGTGTTTATTACACTAGCCGATACAGGCGTGGGCATTGCCGAAGAAAACATCCCACTTCTTTTTACGCCTTTTTTCACCACCAAGCCGATTGGCGACGGAACCGGTCTGGGGCTGCCGCAAGCTTTTGCAGTTGTCAAAGCCCATCGTGGAAGCATGACGATTGAATCCAACGCTGACCCGAAAAAAGGGCCGACCGGCACAACAGTTAGAATAACGCTCCCTCGGCGGCAGGTTTTTCATGCTGAAGAATCGAAGATGATAGTGCATGAGGAAGAGGAGGAATAGGTTCAGCGGTTCACGGTTAAACGGTTCAGCGGTTAAATGGTTAAATGAATTCTTACATGTCTTCTTCTCGTCGGCATCCATGAACCGTTGAACCTTTTTTACACCCTCTCCACCGTGACAATTTTATTTCGTGCATTAAGATCAGCGACTAACTCACGAATATAGACCATTCTCATCAGTTCGCCACGGATCAAGTCGGCAACCTGATTTGGATTAATGGCTGTGCCGTCAATCAGGTGAATATCATCGGCCGCCAGAAAATAGCGGGCCAGCCGGGTGCCGGCGTCGTTGTCTTTGGGCAGATCATGAATCGTTTTAACATTTTAGATCTTATGATCGTATACATCCGGCCCCACTCAATTCGGCAGCTAACCCAAGAATGTCCGGATAAACAGATCTGGTCGTTATCCCCATGATTTTCAATTGTTCGCGTACCGCGGCGACAGATCCTTTTAGTATCTTGATTTTGACGAGGTATTTGTGGATATCATCATCATTGACAAAAAATGATTCAATTGGTTGGTTCTCAGTCCCGTGAATTGTGAAGCAACCTTTCTGAGCTGCTATTCGAATGTTTCCACTGCTAGCGGGGTAAAAAGATATCGGATATTTAAGCTTTTCATCTTCTAGCTCGGCAAAGGCTGGCTCTTCCTTCTTGAAAGTTTTTGTATCTTTATACCCAGGCATTTTCATGCGCGCTTGAACGTAAGGTACATGACTCATCAACGGATTATATGAGAGGCTGCCTTTTGTCAGGCAATTAATTGCTCCGGGATTCATTATCCAAACTACGCGCTGTTCATCCTTGTCATATGCGCCACCATTGACTGCAAAGTAAAGCGCGTAGAACCCATTCTCGGTCCAGTCAAGCAGGCGCGTAGGAATACCGTAATGCTGCATGAAGCTGTAAATCTCACTCGATCTTTCTTCAAATCTCTCGATTGTATAGTTCCTGTAAAGTGAAGAGAATGCGGTATTAATGTAGAGCTCGTTATAGTTACATTTCTCACCAGTATCCGGATTTATGTCTTTCCGTAAAACCTTGGGAAGCAAAGGTTCATCCTTACACTGCCCGCGAAACCAAAGCCGAGACAACACTCTATCTCTTATTTCGGTTTCCCATTGCTCGAAAATCTTGTTTACGGTCTCTTGATACGCGGATATCGTTCCAACTGTGTATTCTGTCAGCAGTTTATTCATTGTCGTTCCTTAAATTCTAATCCATCGTAATTATGGCGTTTATTCTGAAATATACTACGGATATTTATTCAAATCTCCAAGTCCGGCAGGCTTCTGACGATCTTCATCGTTTCCAGGCTGACCGTGATGACTCGCTGGAAGAGTTCCAGCGGGTAGCGGGGATTTTGCATGGTTTCCACCGCCCAGTCGTTGGCGTCGTTGACGATGCCGCTGTCCTTGTCGGTCTTGACGCACTGGCGTTCCACCACCCAATCCAGCGCCGGTTTGCCGTTAACGATATAGTCGTAGGCTTCCAGCGGAATGCCGGTAAGGGTAATGCTTTCGTTGTAATGCAGCGTGGTGATGTCTTTGTCCTTGCCCCGTTTGCCGTACTTCATTTTCTCCACACGGAAGTCTGTATCGGTCAACGCCTTGCCGCCTCTGTCGATCTTGAGCGGATAAAGCGCCACCGTTTCGTAGTTCAGGTGCAACTCCGCCAGTTGCCGCCCGGCCTTGCTGAAGGCCCAAAAACCGGTGGCGGTTTTTACACAGGGGATGCGCGGCAGCTCTTTGCTCAGATTGTCGGCATAGCGTGAGCGGTACTCCGGCGAATGGAGCAGTCCATAGACATAATAAAACACATCTTCCTTGCTGATGGTCTCGCCGGGATAGGCCGCCTGAAAATGCGCCAGACCCGCATCGGTAATGGCGTCACGGCGTTTTCTTTCTCTGGAACCGTCAAACGATGGCAAAAACTGTTCTTGTGTTTCCTGTTCTGATTCGTCGTAAAGGTAGAGTGGGAAACCCTGTCCACCAGAGTGCTGCATATTCAAATCAGGTATTATATCAACCAGTAGCGCAGAAAAATCCTTTCCACTGTTGCCCGAACCACTAATGTAAATCATCCGATTTTGAGCCGTTGCATCAGGGAAAATGTGAGGCATTTGGCCTACACGATGATTAAACACGTCGTTGTAATACACCCATTGTTTGGCAAAGGGTCGATACAGAGTAGGTGTCAGGTTCTCTGGTTCAAACACAACATTTCGATTTTTCACCAATTCTTGCTTAAGGCTGCTTGTCCAGCTGATTTGTGCAGAGTCGGCGTTGATGAAGTCGTCCACTTTTTCTTCCCGCGCTTTTTTTGCCAGTCCGGCATGGGCGAAATTAAAGCGTTTTACCTCGGCGTTGTAGAAGATGATCATACGAGTCATATTGTTTGTGACAACTTCCTGGGAAGAGTTGTAGCACCAGGCATCCCGGCCTGTTTCTAAGCCTCTGGAGAAATTTGTGAATAGCGTTTTAGACTCTTTTCCATTCTTGTTTCCCAGTACGATATAGTCACTAAACACGTTATCTCGATGTTTGAGCCAGTCCCCATGTTGATCTGGTTCTATGGTCTGCCACCCCTCGCTTTCAGAAATTGCGGCAATACTGGCAAAGGCGGCAACCTTTTCGAGCTTCTCTTCCCGGCTCAGATAGTCGCCGATGTCGTGCATATAAATCTGGCCGTGTTCGGTTGCATTCGGATTTTTTGCCAGCAGGGAGATGGCAATCGGGGCACGGGTACCCATGCCGAATACATTGTCTTTTTCCTTGCGCCGCAATTCGCCAGAGGTGCGGGCATTGCCGCGCAAGTGGAAGATATAGATACTGGAAAATTCATTTGCCAGACACTGGCGCAGACCATCGGCGGTGTTGGCTTCTATAAATCCCGCGTTGGTGACAAAACCAATCACACCGCTGTTGCCGATGCGGTCGCTGGCCCAGCGAATGGCGCGAATGTAGCTGTCGTAAAGAGCGTTCTTATTGGTGGCGGTTGAACGCGCGGCATACGTGCTGCGGATGCGTTCATCCAAAGAGGGGTAGGCCACATTCTGGTTGTTGTCGTTGGCGCTGTTTTGCCCTGCGGAATAGGGCGGATTGCCGATAATGACGCGGATATCCAGCTTCTTCTGCCGTTTGCGGCGGGCGCTGTTGCCATAAATGCGCGGCGTGGCCGTCATATACATTCGCTTGGCGGCGCGAATGAAATCCGCGTCATGAACCTTGACGAAAGCGCTTTCATCTTCGCTGTCAAAAGTAGCGCCGGTGGTGCGGTACGCCTCATCGCAAACGATCAGGTCAAAATCGGCCAGACCATATTTTTGCTGGACGCGGCTGATAACATCAATGGAGTGGTAGGTGGAAAAAACCACGCTCATGTGCAGGGCGTCATGGCGTTTGGCCATTTCCGCCGCGAGCTTTTTGGCTTCGGTGGTGGCGGGGTAACGCAGTTCATGGGTGAAGGTCTGAACGGTGTCGTCATCCTTTTTGCGCTTATTGCCGACGTCGCTGTCGGAACAGACGGCAAAACTGTGCAGCGGTGTATCGCTTTCCTGTGTCCATTCGGTGAGTGTTTGCGACATCAGGGCAAGGCTGGGCACTAGAAATAGTAGCGCTTCCCTACGCCGGCCAGGCTTTCAGCGATCTTCAGGCTGATGAAGGTCGTTGCCGGTGCCGCAGGCCATGATGAGCTTGCCCCGGTCGGCTTGCGCCAGGCCGGATATGACATCGGCCAGAGCGGTTGTCTGGTGCGGACGCAGTTTCTTTTTGGCTTTGAGCACTGCCGGCCCTGCGGGTTGGTACTTACTCCAGTCGATCTGGCTGTTTTCCAGATCGTGCAGGTCGATTTTGCTGACCGGCGGCTGCTGGTTTTGCAGGGCATCTTCGGCATGCTCGCTCCAGTGGCTGGTGGTGCTGACGATCAGGCGGTAAGTGAAGTGCTTTTTACCGGAAGCGGTAAAGAAGCTGTCGATGTCGCTCTTTTGTACTCGATAATCTTCCGCGTAAAACTTACACTGTATAGCATGAAACTCGCCTGTGCCGTTGGTTTTTGCCACCAGGTCAACGCCCGTGTCGCGCTTGTCCAATTTATGCTCTTGCGCCCAATCGGCATACGTCCAGACATCACTGTATAGATCGCGATAGATGGCTTCGTTGCGTAGGTAGGTGCAAATCAGCTCTTCAAAATAGGTGCCTTTTTCGCGTTCGGTGACGGCGGCGTTACGGAAACTGTTCAGCAGGTTGTTGAGTGTTGTCATCTTGTTTTAATTTCTCAGAATTTCCAATAATTTTTCCATGTCACCGGAACGGAAAGCTCATGGGCGGCTGAGGTGGTCGGGGTTAGTGAGACAGCCTGTCGGGTGAAATAAGCAATGACCCGATGTTGTTGTGGGTTATGGCTTCAGGCAGCCGCTTTCAGTTTTTCAAGTCCCTGTATATAAGCCTCATTCGGTGTTCGTTTGTCAA
>JANYAF010000155.1 GCA_025355175.1 Deltaproteobacteria bacterium
GACTCCGACAGGGCGGCCAAGGCAACCTTGGCCTTAAATTCTGCGCTGTGACGTGTACGATGTTGTGGCATTGAACTTCTCCTCTCAAAATAGGTCGGTTCATTGCTTATACACCTGTCTCAATATCCGGCGCCACTTCAGAATGAACAAAATAAAATACAAACCAAAACCCCATCTCAAAAATTTTGACTATCGCGACCGTTATCGATATTTCGTTACCATTTGCACAGACAGCAAGAAAAACGTCTTTGTGGAAAATGATCAGCTTATAGCAAAGATGATTTCATTCCTTGCGCGAACGGGAGAAAAGCAATATTTTACAACTTGGGTTTATTGTTTCATGCCGGATCACCTACATCTGCTTGTGGAGGGTGTAAATGAACATTCGGATCTGAAGAATTTCATAAAGGAGTTTAAGCAGAAAACAGGTTACTGGTTCACGCATGAAGAAGCTAGTGCCGGGGAAAAACTGTGGCAACCCGGATATTATGAACATGTATTGAGGAAAGAAGAAGATACCAGCGAAGTTTTGCGGTATATCCTGAACAATCCCGTAAGAAAGGAATTAGTTGCACATTATCTTGATTATCAGTATTCAGGATCATTGGCGCTTGATATAAAAAACATATTGTAGTCTGTCCCTGGTGTTAGAAAACGTAATCTAGGCCTGCCGTAAAAACGTAGCTCGGGGCTTCAGCCCCGAGAAGAACAGGCGCACCTGAAGGTACGCACTACGTCATCTAAACGTAGTGCGGGTCTCGTGTGACCTACCGGTTGTTAGGCCCGTGATAAACAAAATTGCCGAGGTTGAAGATGAGAAAAAAGAAAATATACTTACTGTTTGTACTCCTAATTTCCCTGTTGCTGGCACTGCCTTTATCTGCGGCGGAATTGAAAAACGAAAAGGCGCGGCAGGAGGGGAACCGCCTGGTGATCAGTTATGATCTGGAAGGGAAGGAAAAAGAGGCGGAGGTAAATCTGACCATCACGGTGGAAGGGAAAACCTACAAATCCTCTGAACTGCATATTGAAGGTGATGTGGGAAAGCTCAAGACCGGTAAGGGCAAACGCGTGACCTGGAACATTCTGCAAGACTTTCCGCGTGGTCTGCGGGGCGCGGCGGATTGGGAACTGACGACAAGCGGGGATGCCTTCAAAGATGCCACCACCGGCATGGAGATGATCTTTGTTAAGGGCGGCTGCTATCGGATGGGGGATACTTTCGGAGATGGCCAAAGTGACGAAAAGCCTGTCCATGAGGTTTGCGTGGATGATTTTTACATCGGCAAATACGAAGTCACGCAGGGGCAATGGCAGTCGGTGATGGGAAGCAATCCTTCATCTTTCAAAAACTGCGGCGAAAACTGCCCTGTGGAACAAGTATCCTGGAAGGATGTTAGTAATTTTATTGATAGATTGAGCAGCCGGACGGGGAAGCGTTATCGTCTGCCCACGGAGGCCGAGTGGGAATATGCGGCAAGAAGCGGCGGGAAGAGTGAGAAGTATGCAGGCGGTAATGATGTGGATGCCGTGGCCTGGTATGGCGGCAATTCCGGAAGCAAAACCCACCCGGTAGGCCGGAAGCAGCCCAATGGTTTGGGGTTATATGACATGAGTGGCAATGTCTGGGAGTGGTGCAATGACTGGTATGGAAGCGATTATTACGGAAGTAGTCCACGGGATAACCCTGAGGGGCCGTCTTCCGGTTCCGGCCGCGTCAATCGCGGCGGCGACTGGAGCATTGCCGCCGGGTACGTGCGCGCGGCGATTCGCTACAGGGACCACCCGGTCGCCCGCAGCCTTAACCTGGGTTTTCGGCTTGCCTTGCCCCCAGGTCAGCGGTGAGCCGGGCAGGAGGCAAGCGAACGGAGCAGTCGCATGAGGCGCGAAGGGGGGAGCCGGCCTGATTCGACAGAGATGATGCGGGCCAGTCAGCAGATGTTGTATGTGGGATGTAGTTCGGGCCTTCAGGCCCGCAATCGGTATGCAATTTACCGTAGTAACAAGCCATTATCTCTGTTCTAAAGGTACGCACTACGCCATATAAACGTAGTTCGGGTCTTTAAACCCGCAAAACAATCTATTGCGGGAAATAATGCTTATCCGTATATTCCAATTGAATATTTGCTTAAGGAGAGAGGGTATGCTGAAAAATGTTTTATTCGCAGTCTTTTTGGGGTGTCTAATTCTTTTGGCATCAACAGCGCAGGCAGGGAAGGGGAAAGTTGACATAGCCGTCTCGCCTGTTCCTCCGGCGCTTACGATGTCCATCAAGTTTGTTGAGCCGTCGGGAAACAATATGCTGGACGCCGATGAAACGGGCAAGCTTGTTATCACTGTCAAGAACAGCGGCAAGGGGGATGCCTTTGACTGCAAAGCGAATGTTTCTACGGCAAAAATAATCAAAGGTATGAGCTTTGAACGCGAAGTGTCGCTGGGAACGATCGCCGCCGGTGAGACAATGGTCAAAGAGATCGAGGTCAAGGCCGATGAGGACATTCCCACGGACAATGCCGGCTTTACCATTAACGTGAAAGAGGCCAATGGGTTTGATCCGGCACCCATCAAGCTGGCTTTCCGCACGAAAGCCTTTGCCGAACCGAAACTGATTGTGGCGGATATGGGAATTAACGACCAGAACCAGAACGGTCGCATTGACCCGATGGAGATGGTGGAGCTGACCGTACGGGCGCAAAATATCGGCCAGGGCGACGCACGGGGTGTTGTTGCGGATGTCAAGGCAGGAAATAATGTCTTTATCGGCGGGGACGGACAGACACGTTTTGATCTCGGCTCTCTACCTTCCGGGAAATTCAAGGATTTCAAATTCATGTTTTACACCAATACCCGCATAGCCAACGGTGAAAAGATTCCTCTCACCGTCAGTCTTACCGAAGCGAGGCCACGCTTCAATCAGGACAATCCGTTGACGCTGGTCATGAATGCGCCGCAAAAGAAAGTTGAAGAGATTGTCGTCGCGGGGCAGGATACGCAAAAGACAGACGATATCGCCATCGCCGGTGGCTTAAGTGTGGATGTGGATGCGAACATTTCCATAGGACAGAAGGCCGGAAAATACGATATCGCCGTGGTCATCGGCAACAAGAACTATGGTGAGGGTGTCCACGCTGTGGCCTATGCCGAAAACGCGACGCTTTCCAAGCTTAATGAGATTTTCGGAACCGAACGAGACCCGAAGGGCCGATTACATAAGTACATAAAACCAAATGTCTCCCGTGTGTTTATTTATTACGGGGGGCACGGCGCGCCGGATCTCGAATCGGGAGACGCCTTCTTTGTCCCCGTGGATGGCAATCCCGAGTATATCCGCGCCAGCGGCTATCGCCTCCAAACTTTCTATGACAACCTCTCAAAACTACCGGCAAAGAAAGTTACGGTGGTGCTGGATGCCTGCTTCTCTGGCAACACGGATAAGGGAATGCTCTTCAAGGGCATCAGTCCGGCGATGGTGAAGGTCAAAAAAGAATACAGGGGTCCGGCGGGCGCGGTGCTCATGACAAGCGCCTCTGTAGATCAGGTATCTGTCTGGTATCCGGAAAAGCGCCATTCCCTGTTTACCTATTATTTCCTCAAGGGCCTGCAGGGGAGGCGGATCATAACAAGGATGGGAAAATCACCGTGGGCGAGCTTTCAGAATATTTGAATGAACATGTGCCGTATATGGCGCGGCGGCTGAAAGGCTTGGAGCAGCAGCCGGTGGTGATGGGAAACCCTGGCGATGTCATGGTTGTGCTGAAATAATAAGTAGTGCGTAGCTTTAGCTGCGCTTGGTTTGTGGGGATGGGAATTGTAGTTCGAACCTTCAGGTTCGTGTGCCGTGGCGGGTCTAAAGACCCGCACTACGTTAAATGATGTTGCCCATAACATCATGAGCCATTTTCAGTTGAAAATATGAGAAACGGAAGCGAAGAAATCATCAACGGCGTTTATCTGATCGGTGGTCCGAATGTAACACAGGCCGATGATGCGGCTGTATATCTGATCGACTTTGCCGGCGATCTGGTTATGATTGATTCCGGGGCGGGAAAAAGCTCCTCCCAGATTGTCCGCAATATTGAAATGCTTGGTTTGGACCCCTCAAAAATATCGCATCTAATTCTAACCCACTGCCACATCGACCATATCGGTGCTGCGCCGTTTTTCCGTGAACGCTACGGCACAAAAATACTCATTCATGAGTTGGATGCCCAGGCAATTTTGACCGGTGATTCGATCAAAACCGCGGCCAACTGGTACGGAACAACCTTTCCGCTCCGCCGACAAAGGTCGATCAGCAATTAAAAGGGGCGCATGAGATATTGAAATTCAGCGGGGAGGAATTGCATTGTCTGCACACCCCCGGCCATACGCCTGGTTCCATTTCCATTTATCTGGACAGGGTGGGCAAGAGAATTTTATTCGGCCAGGATATTCACGGCCCGTTTAACAAGGCTTTCGATTCAGACATTGAAGCATGGAAAAAATCCATGCAGTCGTTGCTTGCGCTGGATGCCGATATCCTGTGCGAAGGCCACTTCGGTATTTTTCAGCCTAAAAATAAAGTGCGTGATTATATTGAGCGCTATCTTGAGGAATACGGCTAACATCAGATCAGCGCCAGACTGTCCGCTACCGCCATGCCAGCCAATGTAGGGTAAAGAAAGCCGTTCTTCAATTCTACCAGATTATTCTTGATTAACTCTTTGATGATCAATCTTTTTTCAGCCATTAAGTCAGAACCAAAGCAGGCTTTGTGCTGTTCAAGGTTAATCCCGTCTTTTGTGCGCATGCCTAAGAAGAGCGCTTCCAGCGCAAGTTGTTCCTTTGAGAGCTGTTCCGATTTATTCACCGGGTTTTTTCCTTCGCCGACAGCGTTCAGATAAGTTTTAACGCCTGCCTTGTTCCACCAGCGCTTGGAATCCAGAAAGGAATGAGCGGCAGGCCCCAAACCCAGGTAAGGTGTATGGTTCCAGTATTTCATGTTATGTCTGGACTTTAAAGAATCGGTGCGAGTAAAGTTGGATACTTCGTAATGAACATAACCTGCGTCCGTAAGGATTTGCGATGTTGTCATAAAGAAATCCAACGCTTCATTTTCCGCCGATAGTTTCAGCCCTTCATTTTTATACTGTTTGTAGAGCGGGGTTTTCTCATCCAGCGAGAGCTGATAACAGGAAAGATGTTCCGGGAAAAAGGACAGAGTTTCTTTCAATGTTTGCTTCCAGTCACCAATATCCTGGCCTGACACGCCATAGATTAAATCGATTCCGATATTGTCAAAATCTGCCTTGCGGGCTGCATCGAATGCGAACACGGCTTGTTTCGACGTATGTCTGCGTCCCAAGAATTTCAAAATCTGATCATCGAAGGATTGAATACCGATGTTCAGACGATTAATTCCCAGCTTACGCAACTGCTGAAAATATTCAAGCGACACATCGCCGGGATTGACTTCCATGGTGATTTCGGAATGCTGATCAATGTTAAAATTGTTATTGACTGCTTTCAGAATATCATCAATTTGCTGAACCGAAAGCAGGGAAGGTGTCCCGCCGCCAATATAGATTGTATCAAAAGAAGAAAAATAGGATTTATAAAAAGCCATCTCGCCTACAACGGCTTTAATAAATTCAGGGATAAGATGGACGGATGAGATGGAGTAAAAGCTGCAATACCCGCACTTGCTCAAACAAAACGGAACATGAATGTAGAGGCCTGCTTGATCATTTTTCATATTTAGTCGTTGTCTGATTTCAAAACCGCCAGAAACGCGCTTTGTGGAATGCTGACTGAGCCGATCATCTTCATACGCTTCTTCCCTGCCTTTTGTTTTTCCAATAGCTTTCTTTTACGGGTAATGTCGCCGCCGTAGCATTTGGCCGTGACATCTTTGCGGAAGGCGCTGATTGTGCTACGGGCGATGATTTCTCCGCCGATGGCGCCCTGAATGGCGATTTTGTACATCTGGCGTGGGATTTCATCCTTGAGTCGGTCGCAGGCCAAAAGGCCGCGGGCGCGGGCGCGGTCACGATGAACAATCTGCGAAAGCGCATCAACCTTTTCGCTGTTCACCAGAATGTCCAATAAAACCAGATTGCTTTCCCGGTAATCGATAATATCATAATCAAAAGAGCCATAACCCTGTGTGACGGATTTAAAACGGTCGTAAAAATCGAAGATGACTTCCGCCAGCGGCATTTCATAGGATAACTCGACGCGTCCGGGGCCGGTGTAAGTCATATTGGAATTCACGCCGCGTTTTTCCATGCAGAGCTTCATGACTGTACCCAGATAACGTTCCGGGAGCATCATTGCGGCGCGGATGTAAGGCTCTTCGCCCTTAGCGATTTCCGCCGGATCGGGATAGTGGGCAGGATTATCCACATAGGTCACTTTTCCGTCCCTGAGCGTAAAGCGGTAACGCACACTGGGGACGGAAAGAATGATCGAGAGATCAAATTCTCTTTCCAGCCTTTCCTGCACGATATCCAGATGGAGCAGGCCTAAAAAGCCGCAGCGGAAACCCTGGCCGAGAGCGGCGGATGAATCTTTTTCATAAATAAATGACGCGTCGTTGAGTTTGTACTTTTCCAGCGAATCAGCCAAATCCTGATAATCATCGGACGCGATGGGATAAATCGAGGCAAAGACGACAGGCTTAACTTCCTTAAAACCGGGCAGGGGCTGGCTGCATGGTCTTTCCTGTAAGGTAATGGTGTCGCCCGTGCGCACATCTGCGACGGTTTTAACACCGGCGATAATATAACCGACATCTCCGGCGGATAACTTTTCACGTTTAGTGCGGGTGAGTAGAAAATGTCCGACTTCTTCCACCTTGTAAGTTGAATTGTTATACATAAATCGGATGATGTCACCGCTTCTAACGCTGCCTTCAAAAACGCGGCAATGAATAATGGTGCCTCGGAATGAGTCATATTTGGCGTCGAAAATCAAAGCGGCCAGCGGATTGGAAGCATCGCCTTTGGGTGGTGGAATGCGATCTACTATAGCTTCCAGAATTTCTTCAATGCCGATGCCTTCCTTGGCGGAGCATTTAATATGTGTGTCCGGATCAAGTCCCAATTCCGAATCAATTTCTTCAAGAACCCGGTCAACATCAGCAGAGGGCAGATCAATTTTATTGATGATGGGAATGATCGCCAGATTGTGCTCCATCGCCAGATATAGATTGGCCAGGGTTTGTGCCTGCACGCCCTGGGCGGCGTCGATCAATAACAGAACGCCTTCACAGGAGGCGAGCGACCGGGAGACTTCATAAGAAAAGTCCACATGTCCCGGTGTGTCGATCAGATTCAGAATATACTCTTTCCCGTTCTTGGCGCGATAGGGCAGGGATATGGCATTGCTTTTAATGGTGATGCCGCGTTCCCGCTCGATGTCCATATTGTCCAGCATCTGATCCTGAAAATTTCTTTCATTGCAGACTCCGGTAAATTGTATCAGACGATCGGCCAGCGTGGACTTGCCGTGATCGATATGGGCGATGATACTGAAGTTTCTAATATTTTCCATAAGGGTGTTAAAAAAAGCCCTCCAATGATTCGGCGGGCTTTTATCTTTCAATCTTTCCTGTTCAATTAAATCAGTTTCTTCATAAGCTCTTCAGATACTTCTTTGACACCGGTGCTTCCGTCAACGATAATTACTTTGGTTCTTTCCTTGAAATAGTTTACCCCGGCCAGTGTGCCGGTTTTCGTGTCATAGTAAATGCCGTGGCGTTTATCGATGGCCGAGGCATCCTGATCGTCGGCGCGGGCAGACAAATCATCGCAACCGCAAACACGGCAGACATTTGTGCCGTCATGCTCATGAGGTTTGATGGCGTCGATGAAGATATTATTGGGATGGTTGTTGTCCATTTTACACAATCTGCGTCCCATAATGCGCTTTTTGGCCGTTTCACGATCCAGGTCGATTTCAATCACGAAATCGAGTTTAATGTTCTCTTTTTGCAAAGCCGTCCAGAGAGCTTCAGCCTGTGCCAGGTTGCGGGGGAAGCCGTCCAGGAGCCAGCCTTTTTTGCAATCATCTTCTTTGAGGCGGTTCAAAATCATGGGAATGGTAATATCGTCCGGGACGAGTTCGCCGCGGTCAATAAATGATTTTGCTTTTTCACCCAGCGGGGTTTTTTTTGAAATATTTTGACGGAAAATAACACCGGTTTCAATGTGGGGAACGCCATATTTCTTTTGTACAATTGCGCCTTGCGTGCCTTTACCGCTGCCGTTGGGGCCGAATATTAAAATGTTCACTTTTCAGACTCCTTTCATGGAAAATATTAAAGTAGGTGCCTTATAATGTATTGTCTCTTTTTTCGCAATGATAAAGATTGACCGATAGTTCCCGATTAGAAATTCATTTTCAAATGGATTCTATTCAGATGTCTTTTGTTGCGGGTCTGATTTCTTGTCTGGCCTTTTGGGTTTATCGACGCTCAACTCCTTGATGGCATCATGAATGACAACTGTTCTTTGTGTTCCTTCGGGAAAATACTCAAGCGCCTTGCGAAGATGAAAGAGGGCGCTTTCTTTCTTTTTCTCTTTTTTGAAAAATAAGCCAAAGTAATAATGCGATTCCCCCTGTTGATTCAGTCTACCGTAGGACATGGCAATATGGTAGTTAATGTCGATATCATCAAATGTCTTGTCCTGTAACTTTAAAAAACAAGCGAGCGCATTTTGAAAATCACCCGCGGCAAAATGCGCTTTACCCAGAGCAAGCGTAATCTGCTCGCTTGCGGGATTGATCCTGGCCGCCTGTAGCAGATGAAAACGGGCTTGCCCGGCATTGCCTGTTTTTAAATAAATCAAGCCGATGCTTTTTTGAAAATCTTCATCCTGAGGTGTTATCGTTAGGGCTTTGTTTAAATTCTCCAGCGCGGCATTTCCGTGTCCGAGTTGATCTTCCGTCAGGGCCAGGGCATAAAGCAGATCAACATTTCGGGGATCTTTTTGCAGAGATTCCGTGAGTTGCTTATGGTGTTTATTAAGATCGTTCAGATCCAGAATAATCAAAGCCTGCATCCGTAAAAAATTCCCCATGATATTTCCGGCACCGCCGCCACGGCGATATTGCGTTTGAAGCAAGCCGTCCAGGTAAAAAATGCGGTCGTCTGTGCCCGGATGCGTTCGCAAATAGGATGGTATAGTTTTGGATAAAAACTCATACTGTTTAATAATTTTGAGAAATTCAACCATGGCCGCCGGATAGTAACCGGAATCTGCCAGATACCCTATACCCAGGCGGTCTGCTTCTTCCTCATGTTCCCGTTGGTATTTGAGGCTCATCGAGGTGGCGCCTGCCACGGAAAAAGCGGCAATAGCCGCTGTCGCCTCTCCGCCACCTCCGAGGAATGCTCCTGCGATAATGGCGGCTAACATGGCGATATTCAGCTTTTGTGACTTTTCCATAATGCTGGCGACATGCCGGGAATTGGCATGAGCAATTTCGTGCGCGATGACGCCGGCTAGTTGTGCCTCGTTTTCCACGGCGGTGATTAACCCTTTATTAACGTAAATATAGCCACCGGGCGTGGCAAATGCGTTGATGCCCGAACTGTTGAAAATGGAGAAAGTGAAATCAAAAGACGCTTTATTACTTTGAGCCAGGAGTCGATTACCGATTCCAGTGATGTAGGTATTGAGCTTTTTATCATGCAGTAAAAAATTGTTCTTTTCGAGTTTGTCATAAATTTCTTTGCCCAGTTTTTTTTCATCGTCAATTGTAAAAGCGGCCCAGGAATTTTGCGCTCCCGAAAGCAGCAGGAACAAAATCAGGACAAAAGAAAAATATTGCTTTTGAAAAGTTTTGCACATAATTGATAAGATAACCCATTTATTGTGATGATTCATATACCTGCTTTGCAATGATTAGGCAAGTTTTCCTTAACCGGGAGATCAGGAACGACACGAAAGGTGAGATAACAAAATTATGGAAAATGTGATCACTATTGACGGACCGGCAGGCGCGGGGAAAAGCACGGTAAGTAAGGCTGTAGCCGCCAGACTCCAATATGTTTATTTGGATACGGGAGCGCTTTATCGTGCATTGGCCTATAAAGCGCTGAAACATACTATTAACGTGAACAGCTCCGCTGAACTTGCCGAATTATGCTCTACAACGGATGTGACCTTAAAAAATATTGATGGTAAAATTACCGTTTATATTGATGGCAATGATGTTGGCGACAAAATTCGTACGGAAGAGGTTGGATTGGCCGCTTCCACCATATCCGCTTTTCCCGTTGTCCGCGAGAAATTGCTTTCTTTGCAAAGAGAAGCAGGCGCCTGCGGAGGAATTGTGGCGGAAGGAAGAGATATGGGGTCGGTCGTTTTCCCCGACGCACAGTTCAAGTTTTTTCTTGATGCGAATATTGAAGAACGAATTCGAAGGCGGCGCACAGAGCTCATTCAAAAGAACGGCCCGGCGGGGCTGGATTCTATATCCAGGGATATGCAAGCCAGAGATCATCAGGATTCACAAAGGAAAACTGCGCCCTTAACCGTATCGCCAAATGCCATAATCATTGACTCAACTTCTTTGGAGGCCTCACAAGTTGTCGAAATAATTCTTGAGCGAATATCAGGCAGACATGCTTGAGGGCAAAAATGAGCGTAATGCAATGGGTGCTTGATTTGTCTTGCTATTTGATTTTCAGTATGTTACGAATTCAAGATTAAAAAATGTCTTATAAAAATTAGGGGGTATTAGGTTAATGGTTAACAATAACAACAAAAACTTAACAAATGAAAAGGAGGTTAAGACCGACTCTTCGATTTCCGAAGATATAGGCTTTAAGGAGCTCTACGAGCAGAGTCTTAATCAGTTGCAGTATGGCGATATTGCCCGTGGCAAAGTTGTCCAGATAACGGCGGATATTGTCATGGTGGATGTGGGTTGGAAAACGGAAGGTTTTATTCCGATTAAGGAACTTAAAGACGCCCAGGGAAATGTTAATATTTCCGTAGGTGATGATATAGAAGTCTTTATTGACAAGCGGGATTCAGAAGGAAACCTGGTTTTATCACGGGAAAAAGCGGCTAAACTCAAAGTCTGGGACGACATTAAAAATGTCAGCGATAACAATATCACGATTAAAGGGACTGTTGTGGAGAAAGTAAAAGGCGGTCTCTCTGTTGATATCGGTATTATCGCTTTTCTGCCCGGATCTCAAATAGATATCCGTCCGATTAAAGATTTGGACCACTTTATTGGTCAGACGCTTGATTTTCATATTTTGAAGTATGACCGCAAGCGCAATAACGTCGTTTTATCAAGGCGATCCATTGTGGCTTCCGAAAGAGAAAGTGAAAAGAAAGACACGCTGAACAATATCGTAGAAGGAAGCATTATTGAAGGCGTTATCAAGAATATTACGGATTATGGGATTTTCATCGATTTGGGTGGCATCGACGGATTGCTCCACGTGACAGATATATCCTGGGGAAGAATAGCAAAGCCTGCGGAAATATTTCACAAGGGAGAAAAAATTACAGTTAAGATTCTTTCATTTGATCGTGAAAAAGAAAGAGTTTCCTTAGGTTTAAAACAGCTTCATGAAAATCCCTGGGAGCACATTTCGGAGAAGTATCCGGTCGGCGCCTTGGTTCAGGGCAAAGTTGTCAATCTGACAGATTACGGTGTGTTTATCGAACTGGAACCGGGTGTAGAAGGCCTGGTTCATATATCGGAAATGTATTGGACACGGGAAATCAAGCATCCATCCAAAGTATTGAATGTTGGAGATACAGTGAACGTGGCGGTGTTGGAAGTCAATCCAGAGGCGAAGCGTGTATCCCTCAGCCTGAAACAGACAACAGCCAATCCATGGGAAAAGCTCAAGGAGAAGTATCCGGTCGGCACAGTTGTGAAAGGTCTCGTGCGCAACATCACGAATTTTGGCGTCTTTATTGGAATTGAAGACGGCATCGACGGTTTGGTTCATGTATCGGATATTTCCTGGAAGCATCGGGTTACCCATCCTTCTGAATATTTCAAGAAAGGACAGGAACTCGAAGCGGTTGTTTTAAATATTGACGTGGACAGCGAGAAATTTTCCTTGGGTATTAAACAAATTGAAAAGAACCCGTGGGAAGAATTGCCGCAGAAATATGCGCCCGGCAGTGTGGTGACCGGCAAGATAACAAACTTTACAGACTTTGGGATTTTTGTGGAAATTGAAGACGGCATCGAAGGCCTGGTTCATATCTCGGAGATCAGCCAGAAGCGTGTGAAATCATCGGCCGAACTATATAATGCCGGCGATACCGTGTCTGCCGTGGTCAAAAGCATTGATGTCAAAACAAAGAAGATCCGCTTGAGCATTAAGGAAATGGAAGCGCCGGCTCCGACCCCGACCCCGACTTCAAACCAGTATATTAACAATCGTGAAAACGTTGGTTCGAATCTCGCTCAAGCGCTTGCTGACGTAAAGATCGGCGGCCAGCCCAAGGGATAAAACATGAGAAAACATCCGGTCATTTTGGGATTGGTTTTACTGATCGCGCTGGGCGTTGTTTTATATTTTTTCTTTTATATAGCAGGAGCCCAATCCGGCAGCGCCGGCACGCAAGGATTTTCTTTAAATGACAAAATTGGCGTGGTCCCTATTGAAGGCGTGATCAGTGATTCTCTTAAAATTACTGAATATATTGATGAATTAGGGAAAAACAGTTCTATTGTTGCCGTCGTTGTGCGTATTGATTCACCCGGCGGCGGCGTTGCCGCGTCGCAGGAAATCTATGACGCTGTCGTTGCACTTAAGAAAAAGAAAAAAGTGGTCGTGTCGATGGGGTCGGTTGCCGCATCAGGAGGTCTGCTGATTGCGTGCGCGGGTGATAAAATCGTGGCCAATCCGGGCACCATTACCGGCAGCATATCGGCGATTATGCAATTTGCCAATTTGGAAGAGCTTTTAAAAAAAGTCGGTGTGAAATCATCCGTTGTCAAAAGCGGTCAATATAAAGATATTGGTTCACCCATGCGGGAAATGACACCTGAAGAACGGATCATTATTAAAGAACTGGTTGACGATATTTATAACCAATTTATTGATGTCATTGTCCGAGATCGAAAAATGACTCGCGAGCAGGTTTTCGCAATAGGTGACGGCCGCGTTTTTACAGGCCGTAAGGCCTTGGAATACGGATTGGTAGATCAGTTGGGCGATATGGCCGCCGCAGCGAAATTGGCCGGCGAGCTGGCCGGTAAAACTGGAAAATACGATTTGGTTTATCCAAGCAAAAAACATCCTTCCGTTTTTGATTATATGTTTGAAAGTGCGGCCAATCAACTCAGCCAATCCGTAAAAGAGAAAGCTGAAAAATGGGGAGGGGTCAGCTATTTATACCATCCATGACACTTGCCGGCAAATCCACTATGACTAAAAATGAATTAATCAAAAGAACTCAGGTAAAATTTAAGATATATTCACAAAAGGATATTGCTTTAGCCGTGCAGACGATTCTGGATTCAATGGTCGGCGCACTGAGAAAAAATGAGCGAATCGAGATAAGAGGGTTCGGAACGTTCACAATGCGTGAAAGAAAGTCCCGAGTCGGACGTAATCCGAAATCAGGGGCCGAAGTTTCCCTTGACGACAGGAGGGTTCCTTTTTTTAAAACGGGTAAAGAGCTCCGATTAAAGGTGGATAACAAAAGATGACTTATAAAAACATCGTCGTTGATAAGAAAAAAGCTTACGCTATTATTCAATTCAATCGTGCTCATGAAATGAATGCCCTGTCTAAGGAGATGCGGCTGGAATTTAACGATGCGCTTCTGGATATCGAAATGGATCAGCAGATGAAAGCTTTGGTAATTACCGGCGGAGAATATGTTTTTTCAGCGGGTATGGATATCAAAGAAATGTCGTCTCTGTCTAATGTGGAAATTGATGACTATTTCGAATCGATGAAAAGATATCTGAAGAAAATTTATTCATACCCTAAGCCAGTTATTGCCGCAGTGGGTGGTATCGCCTTGGGTGGCGGCTTCAATATCGTGACCGTCTGCGATCTTATTGTTGCTTCAGAAAGTGCAATTTTTTGTCATCCGGAGCTGAAATTTGGTTTAAGCCCTCTTTTTTATCCGTTAAGTCAGATCGTGGGTGTGACCAAAGCAAAAGAAATCGTGATGCTGGGAGAGCCGATGGGAGCCAACGAAGCGGAAAGAATCGGTCTGGTGAACAAGGTGGCGCCTCCTGAGAAATTTATGAAGGAAGCAGAGAAGATAGCGGAAACCTTATCGACAAGATCTGTCAAGGCTTTCGAGGAGCTGAAGAATATTTGTTCTATCGTGCCGAGAATGGATAAGATTGCCGCCTTGGATTTAGAATTATCCATTGGCGGCATGCTGTTTGCCCGTGATGAACGCAAAATCCATATGAATGAAGTGCTTTTCCTGGGAAAATTGCGCAAGAAAAAACCAGAATAAATCTTCTAGAGATTATCCCAATCGTTGCCGGGTGCGGCAAAATCCTTGAGCTGATCTCTCCTTTTTTTGTGCTGGAGCTTTTTCAACGCCTTGGCTTCGATCTGACGGATTCGTTCCCGGGTCACCCCCATCATATCGCCGACTTCTTCCAGTGTGAAAGGTCCGTAATTACAGGCGACCCAGGTGCAGTTTAAAAACGATTCGTTTTTCAGACGCCACTCACAGGTGGTATCCGTACAGATTTCAGCTATTAAAAGTCCTTTTTTCTTGCAGGTGTATATGTTAATCATTAAATGATCCCTTCACTTAAATTAAAGCGGGTCTAACTTATTGTTACTTGGATCGTTTGTCAACGGGTAAGATAAAAATATTTCCCCGTCAGGCGCTATGGTCATCGCAAAACGGGTTCCATATTCAATTGTCCGGGCAAGGAAACATTAAAAAAATATTTTATCCGGCGGACGCCTTTCCGGAACGTACCGGTGGGGAATCATATCGTTGTTCCAGTCCTGGGTAACATATAAATTACAGTAACAGCTTCCGAATTCTTTGACATCCTCAGTTCTGTAAACACAAGGGCACATGATATCACGGTCATTTTCACGGTTGCCCGATGCCAAACGACAGGGGCAGGATGTATAGCCGTAACGTTCCTTGTTGACAAGGAGATCCCGGAGGATGGAAAGCACCCAGTCCTTATCTTTGTTGAAAAAATAACCTTTTGGTTCCTGGGTTTTTTTTAACAGCTCATAAAGGTCGACAGGCGTCATGAAAGTTCCAGCGCCTCCCTGATGTCAATTTCTTTAAAACCGATAATAATTTTATCACCGATGATGATGGTCGGAAAAGAACGCTGCGGGTTGTATTGAACGACTTCGTTTAATACATTCTCTCTATCTGTGCCTTGCAGCAAATCGACATCGGTTGCGTCAAAAACGATGTTGTTTTCATTTAAAAATTTTTTGGCCGCTTTACAATGACTGCATGTGCTCAAGGTATATATTTTAACTTTCGTTGCCATCTTCAGCCCTCCCGGATTTTTTTGATTTATATATGTTTTTTAGCTATCATGTCAAGCTGATAGTCATGAATCCATCAGGCAAAGATTTATTGACAAGAGCACTCAATTCAGATATCAACAAAACCTCATTTAAAGGAAGATAAAAATACTGTATGAAACATAATAGTATTATCGCTTACGAAGGTTTTCCCTTTATCATCTTTTCACTGGCCCTCACTATCCTTGCATCTTTTTTCGGCATCATCTGGCTGACGGTTATTTTAGCCGCGGTTACGGTCTTCATCCTCTGCTTTTTCCGTAATCCGGAAAGAAATTTTCAAGATGAGGATAAACTGGTCATTTGTCCTGCGGACGGCAAAATTATCAAAATAGAGGAAGTCGATGTTCAGGGTACCATTACAGGCCGGTTTAAGAAAATAAGTATTTTTATGAATGTCTTCAATGTTCATGTGAATCGCGCCCCGTATGACGGGATGATTGGGAAAATTTCCTACCACAAGGGCAAATTTCTGTCGGCCAATCTGGATAAGGCGTCGGCGGAAAATGAACGAAACGAAATAATGATTTGCGCCAAAGACGGCCGCGCGATTTGGGCGGTACAGATTGCCGGACTCATCGCCAGAAGAATTGTTTGCTGGACCCGTGAAGGAGCAGATATCAAAAAAGGCGAGCGATTCGGTCTGATCCGCTTCGGCTCCCGCGTTGAAGTTTTCCTACCCTCTGATTCCCGAGTTGTTGTAAAATTGAACGACAAAGTCCAGGCGGGACAAACACCATTAGGATACCTCTCATGAACGAAGAACGGCGCATCAGAAACATACGCATTAAAAAAGGTATTTATGTTTTACCGAATCTTTTTACGACGGCCAGTTTATTTATGGGATTTTATTCTATTATTGCCTCCATTCAGGAAAAGTTTTTTCTGGCCGCAATAGCCATATTAGTGTCTCTTGTTTTTGACGGCCTGGACGGCAGAGTCGCGCGCATGACAAATACAACCAGCAGATTCGGTGCTGAATACGATTCGCTGGCTGATTTAATCGCGTTTGGCGTTGCACCATCCTTACTGGCCTACATCTGGGCTATGTCTTTTTACGGGAAACTGGGTTGGATGGCCGGTTTCCTGTTTGTAGCCTGCGGCGCTTTACGTCTGGCAAGATACAATATTCAAATCGGTCTGATTGAAAGTAAGGTGTTTAACGGGTTGCCCATCCCGGCAGCCGCCTCTGTGCTTGCCGCGACAGTTATATTTTTCAATGACATGGGAGTTGAAGGCACTTTTCACAATCCCTTCATGATGATCTTTGTCGTCATCTTATCTCTTTTAATGGTCAGCAATATCAAATACTACAGCGGCAAAGATATGAAGCTTTTCACCCGCATGCCGTTTATGACCTTTTTAGTAATCGTTGGTATTTTACTGGTTATCATCTATAGGCCGGAGGTGATGATCTTTGTAATTTTTATATGCTATGCCATTTCCGGACCTCTGTGGTGGGTCTTTAAATTTATTCAGAAAATGCGTCAGAATGATTTGAAGAAGAATAATGTTCCCAAGCAGGAATCATAATACAAGTGATGCTCTAATTCCAAAGTGAAATTATGAGAATTTCCGGAGGTGAAGCAAAAGGAAGGACGCTGAGTTTTCCTTCCCGATCAACGCAAAGACCAACAACTGATTTTTTACGGGAAGCTCTTTTCAATTTATTGGGATTACCGGCAAATCAAAGCTTTTTAGACTTATTTGCGGGGTCCGGCTCTGTGGGATTGGAGGCCTTAAGCCGGAAAGCGGAAAAAGTTACTTTTGTTGAAAAAAGCAAGATACTTATCGGGGTTATCCGCGAAAATGTTTCATCATGCGGATATTCGGAAAGATGCTTCATCATTCATGACGATATTCGATCAGCCTTGCGTGGTCTTTGCCTAAAAAAATGCAGGTTTAATGTGATCTTTGCCGATCCTCCTTACAACCAGGGTTTTATCGGAGAAACGCTTAAAGTATTAAAGGAATATCCTGTATTACAAGAAGAAGGCGGTATTATTGTGCTGCAGCATTCCATCAGAGAACAACTGACACCGTTAACGGAAGGATGGACTGTGGCGGACCAGAGAAAGTATGGAGACAATTTATTAACTTTTATAAGGATGGGCAGAGCGTGATGCAAGAGAAATTCAATAGCAAAATTGCGATTTACCCGGGCTCGTTTGATCCGATTACCAACGGTCATGTGGATATTATTAAAAGGGGCAGCAGAATCTTCGATGAAATCATTGTTCTTGTCGCACAGAACCCGAGTAAATCATCCTTGTTCTCCGTGAATGAGCGGTGTCAGTTCATCCGGGAAATATTTCAGGGTTACGAGGGGATTCGAGTTGATTGTCATGAAGGCCTACTCATTGATTATTTCAAGAATTCCGGCGCCAGTACGATTTTACGGGGTATGCGCGCTCTTTCCGATTTTGAGTACGAATTTCAGATGGCGCTCATGAACCGACGCCAGACAAAAAATATTGAAACGGTCTTCTTGATGAGCGGATATCGGTGGTTTTATACCAGCTCCAAGCTCATCAAGGAAGTGGCCAGTCTGGGTGGATCGGTCAGGGGGCTTGTGCCGGAAAATGTACATAATAAGTTAATGGAAAAATTCAATATTAAAAATAACAGGAAGTAGTTAAAGGGAAGGAAAAAATGGGAGGTCTTTTCGGAGTCGTCACACAAGATAGTTGTGTTCAGGCGCTCTTTTACGGAACGGATTATCATTCTCATCTAGGAACAGAACACGGCGGTATGGCCGTGTTCGGCGCCAAAGGGTTTTATAATACGATTCACGGCATATCACAGGCGCAATTTAAATCGCGATTTGTCGATGATTATAAAAAGATGGAAGGACACTCCGGAATCGGCGCTATTGATGATGAATCTCCGCAACCACTGATTTTCCGCTCCAAGTTTGGCATTTATGCGGTAGTGGCCGCAGGCTTGATTACCAACAAGAATGCACTGGTCGGCGAGCTTCTTAACGAAGGAGCCTCTTTTACCGAGATGGCCGGAGGTGGGGTGAATAATGCGGAAATAGTCGCTTCCCTGATTAATCGCGGAGATAATATTGTAGAAGGCATCGCCTCCATGCGCGGTATTATCGAAGGGTCTATTTGTGTTTTAGTCCTGACGCCGGAAGGCATTTATGCCGCCCGGGACAAGGTTGGACGTTTTCCTCTCGCGCTGGGTCAGAGCAAAGACTTAAACCGGAAATCCTATGTCGTTGCAACCGAGGCAAGCTCTTTTGAGAATCTTGGTTATGAATTGCACCGGTTCGTGGGACCGGGGGAAATTGTGTTGCTTTCTGCCGACGGAATCAAACAACTCAAACCGGAAGGAAACCAGAAAAAAATATGTTCCTTTTTATGGATCTATACGGGTTCGCCGTCATCTCTCTACGACGGTATCAGTGTGGAGCGGACCCGGGAACGGTGCGGCAGTTATCTGGCGAAGCGGGATAATGTGGAGGCGGATTTTGTTGCCGGTGTTCCCGATTCCGGTGTCGGTCACGCCATCGGCTATGCCATGGAATCAGGCATACCTTACCGGAGGCCCCTGGTCAAGTACACACCTGGTTATGGGCGAAGTTACACGCCGCCCACTCAGGAAATTCGTGATCTCATTGCGACGATGAAGCTCAGCGCGGTGCGGGAAGTAATCAACGGCAACCGGATGATTGTTTGTGACGATTCCATTGTTCGCGGCACACAGTTAAAAAATTTAACGGTAAAAAAACTATGGGACAACGGCGCAAAAGAAATTCACATTCGTCCCGCCTGTCCACCTTTGATGTTTCCCTGTATTTATGCATCTTCAACGAGAACAACCGCCGAACTGGCCTGCCGCAAAGCGATGCGTGCACTGGAAGGGAAAGACATTGAAGACCCCTCAGATTATCTCGACACAACATCACCTAAGCACGCGAATATGATCGACTGGATTCGTTGTGATTTGAATGTGACGTCTCTGAAATATATGACAATAGAAGACATGATTGCGGCTATTGGCCTGCCTTCGGATCAGCTTTGTTTGCATTGCTGGCTGGGAAAATAAGTCAAGAAAAACCAAGCCTATGGAACACATCTCAAAAACGAGAAGAAAAGCAAGAGAAATACATATCGGGTCAGTCGGAATAGGAGGGGACGCGCCCATCGTTGTCCAATCCATGACCAATACGGATACACGTAATATCAGCGAGACCGTCAAGCAGATCAATGCATTGCAGGAAGCTGGCTGTGAAATCGTGCGGATAGCCGTTCCTGATCAGGAAGCGGCCCAGGCGATACCGGCGATTAAAAAGAGCATTAAAATCCCGTTGATTGCCGATATTCATTTCCACTATCAATTGGCTCTTGATGCCATAAAGAATGGCGCAGACGGCATAAGGATCAATCCCGGCAATATCGTCAAAGACAAGATCGCTGAAATTGTCAAGGTTGCCAAAGAACGTCAGACGGTCATCCGCATCGGCGTCAATGCCGGTTCGTTGCAAAAGGATCTGGTGCTGGAGTATGGCGGCGTGACCGCAGAAGTCCTTTGTGTCAGCGCTTTGCGCAATATCGACATGTTTGAGGATATGGGATTTGATTTAATCAAACTTTCGCTTAAATCATCCGACGTGCCGATGATGATTGAGGCCTATCGGATGATTGCCGCCCAAACGGATTATCCTTTACATCTGGGTGTCACAGAAGCAGGAACGCTGGTCAACGCGGTCATCAAATCAGCACTGGGCATAGGCCAGCTTCTTTATGACGGTATTGGTGACACCATTCGCGTTTCGGTGACCGGCAATCCGGTGTTGGAAATACCGCTGGCCTACGGGATTCTGCGGGCCTTAAAAATTCGTAAAATCGGGCCGGAAATCATTGCCTGCCCCACCTGCGGCAGATGCCAGATTGATCTTTTGGGATTAACGGAAAAGATCGAAAAAGCGCTGTCCGGCAGGAAAGAATATATCAAAGTCGCTCTGATGGGCTGTGTGGTCAACGGTCCAGGGGAAGCCGCGGATGCGGATATCGGTCTCGCGGGAGGCAACGGTTTCGGCATGCTTTTTAAAAAAGGCGTGGCCTATAAAAAAGTTGAAGAAAAAGATTTTGTCCAGGTTTTGCTCGAAGAGATAAAATCCCTGGACAATGAAAAATAAGGAGGATCAATGCGTTACTCGGAAATGCACCTGCCCACAGGAAGGGAAATCCCTTCTGACGCGGAGGTTGTCAGCAATCAGCTTATGATTCGGGCGGGAATGATCAGAAAACTAACCAGCGGCATCTATTCTTATCTGCCGTTGGGTTATTGTGTTATAAGAAAAGTGGAACAGATTATCCGCGAGGAAATGAATAAGGCTGGCGCCCAGGAGGTTCATCTTCCGATGGTTCAGCCTTCGGAACTCTGGCAGGAATCGGGACGTTGGAATTACTACGGTAAGGAGCTCTTGCGATTTCGCGACCGCAATGACCGAGATTATTGCCTGGGGCCGACCCATGAAGAGGTCATCACGGATCTGGTGCGAAACGATATTAAAACGTACAGGCAGTTGCCGCGCAATCTGTATCAGATCCAGACAAAATTTCGCGATGAAGTGCGTCCGCGTTTCGGTGTGATGCGTTGTCGTGAATTTGGCATGAAAGACGCCTACAGTTTTGACGCGGACGAGGCGGGTGCAGAAAAAAGCTATGAGAAGATGTTTGCCGCCTACAACAATATTTTTCGCCGCTGCGGGTTGCAATACCGTCCGGTGGAGGCGGATTCCGGCAGCATTGGCGGAAGTTTCTCGCATGAGTTCATGGTCATGGCCGAGTCGGGCGAGGACGCCATTGTTTTTTGTGAAAAGTGCAGCTATGCCGCCAATCTGGAAAAGGCCGAAATCGCCAGACCGAAAAAAAACGCCCACATGGAAAAAGATTGGTTGCCCATGGAGAGTATTGAAACACCGTCTGTGCGCACCATTGAGGAGGTCAGTGCTTTCCTGAATGTCTCGCCCCGGCAGATTGTTAAAACTCTCATTTTCAACGCGGACGGCAAACCCTGCGCCGTTCTGATTCGTGGCGATCAGGAGGTCAACGAAATCAAAGTGAAAAATTACCTGGGCGCAGCCGAACTTACACTGGCCGATGACGAAATGATTATGAAAGCGACCGGCGCGCCGCGTGGTTTTGCCGGGGCCGTCGGAATTAAAGTCAAAGGGATCGCTGATTATTCCATTATGAATCTGGTCAATATGATTACCGGCGCCAACAAAGAAGATTATCATCTGAAGAATGTGAATATTGGACGTGATTTTCAGGTGGAGTTTTTCGCCGATCTGCGCGTTTCCGAACCCGGTGATACCTGTCCCCGCTGTACTGGCACCATCAAGTTTGTCCGCGGCATCGAAGTCGGTCACGTTTTCAAGCTGGGAACCAAGTACAGCAAAGCCATGAAAGCCAGTTATCTGGATAAAGACGGTAAAGAAAAAACCATGATTATGGGCTGCTACGGCATCGGTATCGGCCGAACCGTGGCCGCCTGTATTGAACAGAATTTCGATCAAAACGGTATTATCTGGCCGATGCCGATGCCGTAACAACCCATAATCATGGTTTTTTCCTTGCCGTCGCGATCAAGATAAACGGCTTTCATGGCCTTGCTGTATTTGGTTCCCAGTTTGAAAACGTGACCGACTTCGATGCCGCGGACAAACTTGATGGCGCCCGCGCAGCGGGGACAGGCATCACCGGGCTCGGAAACGCGCAAATCGGCAAAAGACTCCACTGGAAAATCACGTCCGATATTTACGTTCTTCAAATGATAATCTGCTTTATTGGCGCCGGTAATGATATTGACCAGATTCATAATGGAGTAATCAGCGAT
>JANYAF010000250.1 GCA_025355175.1 Deltaproteobacteria bacterium
AGCTGCATCTACTCCGGTGAAATGCCGCCCGAAAGGTATCTACGCTGGGCGATAATTCAGCACCAGGGAAACGAGAAGCCGTCTGCAACGGAAATCGACAACACGCTCTCATGGATGGACAGCCGGATCTACATTCTCAACATCACCTCCGGTGTCCAGCCGGATAAATTGTTGAGCGACTTTGAACACGCGGCCCGCCGATACAACGTCAAGCATTTTTTTGTCGATAGCCTGATGAAAATCAGCTTCAAAGATCAGGATGAATATCGCCAGCAACAGGCTTTCATGGATCAACTAACGGGATTCGCGCAGAAGTTTTCTGTTCATGTCCATCTCGTAGCACATCCCCGGAAGACAGAAAAAGACGACGACACACCCGGAAAAGTGGATGTGAAAGGGACGGGCCACATCACCGATATGGCCCATAACGTAATCGTCCTCCAGAGGCTTTCTGAGGATAAAAAAGAGACCATAAAAAAGAAGCAGTCAACACCGGCCGACATGCGCCTGTACGTCAAAAAGAACCGGGAGTTTGGGATCGAGGGATGCGTGCTGATGATGTTCGATGAACGAACAAAACGGTTCAGTGATGGGAGAGGCTTATGATGCAAGGAAGGTCGAGTAACTGAAACAGACAGCCCGAAAGGAGATAACCACCATGATACCCAAAAAACAAAGCACGAAGTGGGCAGTGCCAAAACCTAAAAATAAGCACTCCGGTACCGCAAGCAAGTCGAAAGTAAAACTGCCAACGCCTCGTAAGACAGGGCGACCTACCATATATTCCAAGGATAAAGCTAATCTTATATGCCAACTTATAGCATCCGGCCAGTCGCTAACCAAGATATGCGCCCTGGAGAACATGCCGAGCATGTCCACGATAATGAATTGGCTCTGGCAAGAATCTCCACACAGAGAAGACTTTCTGGAGCAATACGTGCGCGCGCGCGAGATGCAGGCTGAAATACTTGCGGATCAGATCATTTCAATTGCCGACGATGACAGCGAGGACATCATATTCGCCGAGGGCAACGACGCCTCGGGAATGACTGCGATCCCGAAGGCCAACAGGGAGTTCATCCAGCGATCGAATCTCCGGGTGGAAGCCAGAAAATGGGTAGCGGCCAAGCTACTGCCGAAAAAGTACGGCGATAAGAAAGAAGTTAAGGTTGACGCAACGGTAACGCATGAAGGTAGCGAAGAGTTGAAACAAATCATCCGGGATATGGGGGCGAAATATGGCATCGTCCGAAAGTAGTCCACGCATCCAGCGCCACGCCAGCTATCAGGAAATGATAGCGGCGGCAGTTAAAGTTGATCCTGTGTCCGGGCTGGAGGAAACGTCACGCTTCTTGTGCGAGCATGATGTTTTTTTCCTCCTGGTTTATGTCCTGGGAAGAGCGGACGTTGACCGGGATTGGCTTTTTGACCGCTGTAACGAAATCCAGACCGAGAGTGACGGGCACCTTGATCTTTGGGCGAGAGCCCATTACAAGTCCACGACGATCACGTTTGCATTAACCATCCAAGAAATCATCAAGAACCCTAATATTACCATTGGCATATTCAGCCATACGAGACCCATTGCCAAATCCTTTTTGCGTCAGATCAAGAGGGAGCTGGAGTCCAACAAGAAGCTCCTTCGCCTCTATCCAGACATTCTGTGGGAGAAGTCAGGCGAGGCTCCTAAGTGGAGCGAAGACGACGGGATCATCGTAAAGCGGAGCAGCAACCCCAAGGAATCGACCGTTGAGGCATGGGGGTTGGTCGATGGCCAGCCCACGTCGCGGCATTTCGACCTGATCATCTACGACGATGTGGTGACCCGCGAGAGCGTAACGACCCCGGATATGATCCAGAAGACAACGGAGGCCTGGGAGTTATCCCTCAATCTGTTATCCGAAAACGGCCGGAAACGGTATATCGGCACAAGGTACCATTTCAACGACACATACCGGGTGATCATGGAGCGTAGAGCGGCGACCCCTCGCATCTATACGGCGACGGTGGACGGGACGGTTGATGGTGAACCGGTTCTTCTGACCCGGCAGCAGTTGACTGAGAAGCGCATTGAAATGGGGAGCTACACATATGCCTGCCAGATGCTGATGAACCCGAAGGCGGATGAAACGCAAGGCTTCAATGACAATTGGCTACGTTTCTGGGAACCGACCACAGCAAACCTCAATATCTACATTCTTTGCGACCCCGCATCAGAAAAAAAGGCGTCCTCGGATTATACTGTGATGTTGGTCATTGGGCGCGGTGGTGATGACAACTATTACCTCATCGACGGTCTGAGGGATCGACTGAACCTCAAGGAACGGGCAGACGCGCTTTTTGCGTTTCATCGCGAGTACAGGCCGAATGACGTCGGCTATGAAAAGTATGGAATGCAGGCAGACATCGAGCACATGGAAGACCGGATGAGCCGGGAGAACTATCGATTCGCCATTACTGAACTCAAGGGGAATATTCCCAAGAACGACCGCATCCGCAAGCTGAGCCCCTTATTCGAGGCTGGCCGCATTTACATTCCAAAGGTGTTATGGAAGCGCACCTACGATGGTCGATCAGTAGATTTAATCCAATCATTTATCCAGGATGAATATCGCGCATTTCCTGTGAGTATCCACGACGACATGCTTGATTGTATGGCGCGGATTTGTGATCCGGATATGGCAATGGTGAAACCGTCCGGCCGCAAGGAGAAGAAATTCAACAGGCCGGTGGTATCGGGGTGGGCCGCATGAGAGGAACCGAGGGGAAGAGCTGGATAGAGGAGGTGCCCTGCAAGCTGAGGAGGGGAAACCCATTTGTCAACCTGATGTTCTTCATCCGTTTTCATTTTGTCAGTCCCTCTCATGGTCCCCCTCGTCAGATCGCGCTCCATATTCCTAGTTTTTGTCCTTACTCCTTTGCCGCCTTAAAAGGGATAACGACAGCCCCAGCCTTCAGTCCATCCAGATAATCCGCCCATTGCTGCATCATTTTCCGGCGTTCAACGAGATGGGCTGTTCTGTTGTACGCTCGTCCATTAGGATCTCGAACGGCATGGGCAAGCTGATGCTCGATGTAATCCGGACGCACCTGCAATACCTCATCAAGGATGGTCATGGCCATCGCCCGGAAGCCGTGACCGGTCATGGTGTCCTTGTCGTAACCCGCGTGTCTAAGGGCAGCATTTACCGTGTTTTCAGACATGGGCCGGGAATGTGTACGCACGGAGGGAAATACATACCGTCCCGCCCCGGTATATTCTCGCAGCCCTTTCAATATTTCTATCGCTTGATTGCAAAGGGGTACAATATGGGCCTGTTTCATCTTCATCTTGCTTGCCGGGATATTCCAAACGGCTTCATCAAGATTGATTTCCACCCATTCTGCGTGTCGTAGCTCTCCAGGACGGACAAAGAACATGGGGGCAAGGCGTAAGGCGCATTTGACAACAAACCCGCCTTGATAATCATCTAATGCCCTCAAAAAGGGTGCAACATTTTTCGGGTCTGTAATTGCGGCATGATGTTTGACCTTTGGCGGAGGCAATGCCCCCCTTAAATCACCGGATGGGTCACGCTCCGCCCGACCGGTGGCGACGGCATACCGGAAAACCTGCCCGGCAATAGCTCTGAGCCGGTGTGCCAGTTCCAATGCCCCCCGGCTCTCGGCCCGGCGCACGGCTACAAGCAGTTCCGGTGCCTTGATTTCATTGATTGGCCGTGAGCCCAACCAGGGGATCAGATCATGGTTCAAGCGGCTTAAAATGGTAGCGCCATGCCTTGCCGTCCATGTCGGTGTAAAAGCGGTATGCCATTCACGGGCAATGACCTCAAAGGTTTCTTTTTCCGCTGTTGCCGCCTGTTTTTGGGCCTTTTTGACAGCTCCAGGGTCAATGCTTTGCGCAAGCTGTTGCCGGGCCAAGTCGCGCCGCTTTCGTGCATCGGCAAGACTGATTTCCGGGTATGTGCCCAAAGCAAGCAACTTTTCTTTCCCCTCAAAGCGATACTTCAGTCTGAAATATTTTCCCCCCTGTGGCGTGACTAAGAGGAAAAGACCATCTCCGTCAAATAGTTTTATTTTTTTATCCGGTTGTTTAGCGTTGCGAATTTTGACATCACTAAGCGCCATAACGATTCCCTCCTTCTGGGGGTACAAATTTATGACCAGGGGTACATTTACTTAAAATGTACCCCGATAGTGGGGGTATGTCAATGGATTTCTTTGGACGGTAATAGACAAACATGCAATAAAAAACCCGCTATTTCTAGCGGGTTTTGCACTTCTTTGGACTTCCTTGGACTTTGAATTGGCGGAGGGAGCAGGATTCGAACCCGCGAGACTTTCATCCAACGGTTTTCAAGACCGCCGCCATCGACCACTCGGCCATCCCTCCATATTATTTAATTATTTAATCATTCTTTCGGGAAAATTCCTTAAAGAGTAATTCGTTCCAGACCTCTCATATAGGGACGCAAGGCTTCCGGGATAACGACGCTGCCGTCCGCCTGCTGATAATTTTCCAGTATTGCCACAACGGTTCTGCCTACGGCCAGACCCGAACCGTTTAAGGTGTGGACAAATTCCACTTTACCGCTGTCTTTCCTTCGAAACCGGATCGCCGCACGCCTAGCCTGAAAATCGTCAAAGTTGCTGCATGATGAAATTTCTCGATACGTGTTTTGTCCGAGCATCCAGGCTTCTACGTCGTATGTTTTGGCTGAAGAAAAACCCAGGTCGGCCGTGCACAGGCAGACGGTGCGATATGCAATTCCCAGTTTTTCCAGAACATCTTCCGCGTTGGCGGTCAGCTTTTCCAGCTCGTCATAGGATGTTTCCGGCTTGCTGAACTTGACCATCTCTACTTTATTGAACTGGTGCTGACGGATCAAACCCCGTGTATCCTTGCCGTAGGAACCGGCCTCAGAACGGAAGCAGGGAGAATAAGCCACCAGACAAATCGGCAGCTTGTCTTCTTCCAGAATTTCATCCCGGTAAATATTCGTTACGGGAACTTCGGCCGTTGGAATCAGGTAATATTCCATCCCTTCAATTTTAAAAAGATCTTCCTTGAATTTGGGCAATTGGCCGGTTCCGGTCATGCTCTCCGCGTTCACCATGAAAGGCGTCAAAACTTCCGTGTAGCCATGCTTTTCCGTGTGCAAGTCGAGCATGAAGCTGATCAGCGCACGCTCCATGGCAGCGCCTGCACCGCGATAAACCGTAAAGCGTGCTCCGGTGATTTTTGCGCCGCGTGCGAAATCCAGAATATTCAGGCTTTCGCCAAGCTCGAAATGCTGTTTGGGTTCAAAGCTGAAAACCGGTTTCTCCCCCCAGGTGCGCACAACCGTATTATCTTCGGAACCGCTGCCTTGCGGCACGGATTCATGTTGGATATTCGGCACAATCATGACAAAGGCGTTCAGCTCTTCTTCCGTGATCCGCAGACTTTCGTCATATTCTTTTATCTTGGCCGATACGTCACCCATCTTCTCAATGAGCGCGGAAGCGTCCTCTTTCTTTTTCTTGAGTTCGCCAACTTGCTTGGAAACGCTGTTGCGCTCACTGCGTAAGGTTTCCACTGACTGCAAGATGTCGCGTTTTTTTGCGTCTAAGTCCAAAAAACGGTCAAAATCAATTTTTTGACCCCGTTCGTCCATTTTCTTCCGGACTAAATCGATATTCTGTCGTAAGTATTTAATATCCAGCATAAATTACCTTCAAAACCTTTTGCTGATGATACCTGCCAAGGTCAAAAGCTCCTATCACTTTGGGATATTGAAGTCAATGATTTTGTCGGCTGAATCAATGCTAGGGGTGGTTTAATCTCTTTTTTAGCATCTTGACGAGGGCGTGAATTTCAGGGATTTTCAGCAGGTAGGCACAGATAAAGAATACGCCGGCTCCTGCAATAACTGTGGAAATCAGATAAATCAATCTTGTTTTGAAGCCGGCTTGGGTACTCCACGGCATAAAATACTCAATCAGTCCGATTGCGCCGAGCATAATAACGGCCGATACAATAATTTTAAAAACAGAAGCATAAAAGGTACGGTCGAGGAATGTTCCGATTTTTCTTCTCAGGACAAATGCCAGAATCAAGACATTGACCGCTGCGGAGATGGAATTGGCCAGGGCAAGGCCATTGTGTTTTAAAGGGTACATTAAGGCCAGACTGAAAAGCACATTCACAATCAGGGTGATAATGGCTGCTTTCAGCGGCCATTTGGAGTCTTGGAGAGAATAAAAAGAAGAAATAAACACACGGAGAACCGAAAACGCCCAGAGTCCCAACGCATAACAGAACAGGGCCTGGCCGGTATAGATAGCATCCTGAGCGCCAAAAGCGCCGCGTTGAAATAAAACGGAGATGATCGGCAGGTTCAGCGCCATTAAAGCAACCATCGCCGGGATGGTTAAAAAAAGCATCAGCCGAAGGGAAAAAGAAATGCTGGATTTTAACTCATCCATTTGACCTGCGGCAACATGCTTCGAAAAGCTTGGCAGCGCTGCCGTTCCGATGGCGATGGCAAAAATGCCCAGCGGGAATTCCATGATCCTGTCGGCATAAAAAAGATAGGTGATAGAGCCGCCCGGAAGCGTCGAGGCCAGAATCGTTCCGATAAAAACATTAATGGTGCCCACTCCCGCGCCGAAGATTGCCGGAAGCATCAGCAGGCCGATTTGCTTAAGCCCTGGATGCCGCAAGTTGAATCGAAATTTAAATTTAACACCAAATTTCAGCAAAACCGGCCACTGCATAGCCAGCTGCAAAACACCGCCGATCAATACACCCACGGCCAGCGCCGTAATCGGTTCGGCAAAGGTGTCGTGCAAAGCCAGCGCGGCCGCGATCATGGCGATATTTAACATCACTGGCGATAAGGCCGGTACGGTAAAATGCCGGAAGGAATTTAGAATGCCCATGCATAAAGCCACCAGCGCGATAAAAAAGATATACGGAAACATCAGGCGGTTTAAAAAAACAGCCAGCGCAAACTGCTCGGGTTTTGCAATAAAGCCGGGCGCAATCAGTCCGACAATCAAAGGCGACAGGAGAATGCCCAGCACCGACACAACAGCCAGAATGACGGATAGAATAGTAAAAGCATTAGAGGCCAGTTCAAGGGCTTCTTCTTTTGTTTTTTTCTGGAGGTACTCGGTAAAAATTGGGACAAAGGAAACGGTAAGCGAGCCTTCACCCAGCAGGCGCCTGAGCATATTGGGTATGCGAAATGCCACCCAGAATGCGTCGGTCATCCAGCTCGCGCCGAAAAAGGCGGCGATCACCATATCTCGAATCACCCCGAAAACGCGGCTGACCATTGTGGCCGCGCCTACAATTCCGGCGGCCTTGGCCACTTTGACGTTTTCTGATTTTTCCGGCTGGTTTTCCATTTTAATTTCAGGTCCCGCGTATTTTCATGGGTGTGAGATGTTGATGCCTTTTACTGTTGATGATGGATGTCCGTTTTATTGATTTTTTGTTCCAAATCCGCCTTTGAGATTTCTTTGACGAGAATCGTTTTCTTACGGCCCTTGGCGCCTAAAGATATTTTGATCTGACTTTTCCGGAGATCCAGCTTTTTGGACAACAACCCGATGCAGGCCTCATTAGCTGCCCCTTCCACCGGCGGCGCGGTGACTCTCACTTTCAGCATACCGTCTGAAATACCCGCGATCTCAGCCCGCGAGGCGTGAGGATTAACATGGATATCGAAGGACAATCCGTCTTTTGTTTCGCGAATAAGCAGTTTCTCGGTCAAGCATTTTGCCTTTCCCGGCGATATTAAAACCCTTGCGCCCACTGAATTATCGTCTGAACAAGGAAAGATTGTAGAAAGATAATGACCAGTAAAACGATCAGCGGCGCAAAATCAATGGGCAGATTGTGTCGGGGAATGATCCTGCGTATCGGCCCGAGTACCGGTTCAGTCACGCGATACAAAAAGATTACGATTTTATTCCCGGGATCGGGATTTACCCAGGATATCAGGGCGCGGGCGACGATAATCCACATATAAACCGTCAGGACGATATCAAGAACTTTCGCCAGTGCGATAATTAAATTACTCAATGCAAACATAAACACCTCACATTTATATTTTCCCTCCCCTTGTGGTACGTGTGCCCTCGTGCCATCTCGTGTGACCTCGTGCCACCTTTAGGTGGTCAGGTCATCAGGTGGTCAGGGTATCAAGGGATGGGGGCCAAACAAATATCTGTGCAGAAATTTTTCAAGACTTCATTAAATTCCGATGGTTTTTCCATCATGACCATGTGTCCCGCGCCTTCGATCAGGACGAATTTTGCGCAGGCGATGCCGGCGGCGATCTCTCTCGACGATGCCGGTGGCGTCATTTTATCCTCTGCGCCGCAGATGACCAGGGTAGGCGCGATGATTTTTTTAAGTTCTCCCGTCAGATCGAATTTACTGCAGGCCAGCATGTCACCGGACAAAACATCGATATTGGCCTGGCCGAGGCTTGTGCGCAGGGCAGCAAAAAAATTAGGACGGTTTTCTTTGGCCAGGGAAATTTTGCAGATCAGGTCCATAACGACTTCCGGTTGTTGGCGCAATCCTTCCAGAATATCGGGATTGACCGGCATGGTCAGGCCGCCGCCCACAGCCACGACGGCGCTTAAATCCTGCGGATATTTTACGGCAAAACCAAGGGCGATGGCCGCGCCCAACGAATGCCCGATCAGAACCGGGCGCTTCAGTTTTAAAACCTCAAGGATTTCCTTTAAGCGAAGGACATAGGCAAAAATATCCTTCTCACCGCTTCCCTCCGATTGCCCGTGCCCCGGAAGATCGACGGCCGCGATGTTGAACGCTTTGTGCAGGACCGAATACTGTTCGGACCAGGCGCCGGAATTGCCGCCGGAGCCGTGAAGAAAGACCAGGCTTTGCGCTTGGGCGCCGAAATCGGCTGGATTGACCCAGCAGGCCACTTTATTTTCTTTTACCTTAAAATCTTTCAGCATAAGTTTTGCCCTCCCGTGCAGGGGACTATCACAAAAGCGGGTTTTTATGTATGGAAATCTGGCGTCACCCCGTAAGCTTCCCTGTCAAGTGGACAATTGAAAAATAGAGTTTCCGGTGTTCTTTGACAAGCATTCCGCTGGGGTCATATCATCCAGGGAATCATGCGGCGGCTGTTCATTGTATTCAATCATCCACCAATACGTTTCCAGTCTGCAAATCCAAGTGATTATAGCCAAGAACTTTCTAAAACCGGCAGGCTGGAACTATGTTGAACATTCAACCATTTAAGTACTGCCAGATTTCTGATGGTTTGAGCAACATTTTCACTGTCAAGAGCAGGGCGACGTTTTTGTTTCCATTGGAGTACGTAGGACAGGACATCCGTTTCGGCAGGTTTATCCTTTCCATTTCTCTTCAGTTCCTTTTCTGCAAAAAGGACTGTCGAAACGATCTCTGCCTGCATAGTGTTCATACGTACAAATAAATCAACGGTTTTCTCAATAATCGGTTCCCATTTAACGATCTCATTTTGATAAGCTTTTTTGGCATCGGCAAATGTTTGTCCGGTTTTGACCATAAACATTCTGCCATATTTCTGTTCCATGATCAGTTCATGATTTACTAATTTTGTAATCATCTCTCTCAGCTTTGGAGAAAATGGGCCATAGCTACTTTTCATAAAAGCCAAACCGGTCGGCAGCCCCTCCATGGTTGCAACGAAAGCTATCTTTTGAAAGGTTGTTCTTCCCACGGGCCAGTGATATGGTTGTTGCTCAATCCGGTTGAGAATTTCTACCAGGGCGATCCAGGCAGGTTTGATCCATTGTGGGTTTGGCATCTCAGCAGATGGTTTTTCGGCATCACCGTTCCGGTTCAGGAATTCCAGCTTTAATTCTTCATGGGGGGTTCCATAAGGCGCATACAATTCAATGGGAATATCAATTGTTTTTAAGTGTCGATATAATGTTGGTCCCACGATTCGCCATTCCAATTGGCCCTGACCGCATCCCAGAGGCGGCACGGCAAGAGACGTAATGCCCCATTCCCTGTAGTGTTTGATCAAATAATCCAAGCCCCGCGTGATATCCTTCAAATTAGAAACAGAACGCCAGTGGTCTTTTGTTGGAAAATTGATAACCCAAGGTGTCAGTAAGGATTTATACAGATAAGGCTCACCAAGTTTGACTTCTCCCCGCCTGCACCGTTCCGCGTAATCCTTAAACATATCGGGGAATCGGTTTTTGAATTCCAAAGCCAGGCCCTTCCCCATAACACCGACACAATTAACCGTGTTAATCAAAGTCTGCGTCTTTGACTTGAAAATATCATCGATTAAGACATCCATCATAAGCCATCCTCTTTATCTGAAAAACATTTGTGAGTTCACTATAGCAGACATGGAAACATTTGTCCTTTGAAAAGAATTCAGCGCTTCATTACAAGAAACGTATGCGCCAAGCAGATATTTGGTCGCAACTTTGTCGGGCACCAAAACTTCAGCGCACTTAATGGATTTGTGCTCCCATTCTTCGAACTGATTGTTGGGATGCGTCCACGATGCAGCAAAAATCATCTCTTTATTCAAGTATTTCAGCCCCCCTGGACAAGGGAAAAATCGTGCATAATCACTTGAAGCATTACGGTCTGCCACGATTACCTTTGGTGAATTCATGACAGCGGGATCAATTCGCAAAATACAAAGTTCGGCATGCTTTGCCTGTAAAACATACATCATAGGATTGCGGGCATCAAAATAAACATTGACGTACGCATGCAAGGCCAAACCACCGGGAATAATCTTCTTCGCACGTCTTTCTTGCACATCCGGAGACGCGACCGATACATGAGAGAGCCCACCGGCCTGTTTGTGAGAAAAAATGCCATACCGGCAAATCGAAGAGATATTCTCGATATGGGTAATGTAATGAAGTTCTTTTACATCTTGAAAGTTCAACTATATTGCCTCATCAGTTCTTTCTAGTCATGTCCATCAAAACACCATGTAGTCACAAAGTCGCTTGCTGTTGGTTATTTTAATATTTTTATAAAACTCATCATAGTCAGTTGGGCCTGTATAGCTTCGTTCCTTCCATATTGCGTCAAGGGCTTCTTTCATTGAAGCAAATGGTTTTTGTGATTTACCATCATTTACGGTGCATTCAACTGTAGAAAGTTTAATTGGGTCTGTGTTTTGTTGAATAATTCGCAGATTTTCGAGTACCGCAATTTCATATTTGTGCATGGCTCCCGAAACGGTATCTTTGACGCCCAGCTTCATGGTCTTTTTTGCACTTTCATCAGCCATGATGATCTCTTTGATCTTGATTTGCCGGAGGCATTTGACCAAATCGATCCCGGCCTGAATCTCACTGCGATAATGGGGCGCTTTTAAATCATCATGAGAAAGAGGATTGAAAATGATTTTTTTAAGTGTTTGAAAATTAGCGAACGAAGAACAATCCAAGCTGTTTTTGTTGGCATACTCAAAGAAATTTCTAATCAGTGTTTCCAGCTTGGAGATTTCACTTACCGTGCCGGTATTATTATTCGATTCTAATATTTTATTTCTTGGTAAGATTCTTTTAAGCTCAACTTCGCACGCTTTGCGGAGATAGTTTGCTGCGGCTGGGTAATCTTTTTCTTTGAAATGTCTTTGCGCATTCTCAAAATGGCCATTACCTCTATCGATTAGTACTGGCTGTTCCGGGCTATTGGGGTTGCCGTCATCATCAATATACATCTCCAAAGTTTTAAATCTGCATCCGTTATTGTCGAACCATTGACGCGCTAATTCAAACCATTGCCTGTCGTAAGTGGAAATAAAAACTTGGAATCCTTCATTGATGAATTCATCATGTATTATTTTCAAAAGCGGCAGCCGGTTTGATGTATCAAGCCCGATGAAAACGTCATCCAAGAACAAAATCCTTAAATCCGAAGCCATAAGTGGATTTGTTTTGATAGAAGCCAGATATAGGCAAACAGCCAATGCCGAAAGTCGGGCTTCATTTAGAAAAGTCTGGTAGTGCGAAATTTCCAGACCGGCATATTGTACAATGAGATATAATTCTTCACGCATTTGCCTTTTTTTTGACGGACTTGGTTTATGTATTTGTAGATTATTGTATTCCATTGTCAAGTTGACTTTATTTTTGAAATAGGAAGATAGTGATCTGGTCAAGTAAAAACGGACACTCGGTTAAGCGGCTTTTGCCCACATAAAATTCTTTTCAAAATCATTCGGATTTTTGTAATTCAAATACGAATGCAGGCGATT
>JANYAF010000219.1 GCA_025355175.1 Deltaproteobacteria bacterium
GGCGCGCAGAAATTCGCGTTGTTCATCATCTAAGCCTGCGGCTTCGTCAAGAACGAACTCGTTGTAAGTCATGATGATTCCGACGGGTTTGCGCAGGTCATGCGCCGCCATTCCGATGAAGCGGTTCTTGATCTCGTTCAATTCGCGCAATTGCGCGTTGGTTTGATGAAGTTCTCTGGTCATGTTATTCAATTCACGGTTTAGCGCTAAAACTTCATCGCGCATTTTCTGTTGTTCCTGAAAGTCGAGACTTCCGAGCGCGATGGTTCCATCGGGAAAGGAGAAGAACCGGAAATACAGGGTCTCCGGCATTTTCGAGATGGTGCTCAGCGTAATCCGTTGAACCACACCCTCCTGCCTGATGAGCGCCGGGAAATCGAGCGTACCGGTGAAATCAACGATCTGTTCACTAAACGGGCGGCCAAAGGCCTCCTCTGGCAGCATCCGGCGTGCCTGTTCGTTGGCGCCCACAAGGCAATTGTCAGCGTTGATATGTAGCGCCACAACAGGCGCGGTCTCCAACACATAAGTTCTTATCGCCTCGGCGATGCCGGGATCATCAAACATGATTTTCACCGTTTTTTATCCACATCTCCAGTTCACCCAAAGACGTCAGACAGCGGACACCGGGAATATGGTCGAACCGTTCCCGCCCGCCCCAGCGGAAGGCCTGACCACCCACGAGAATCGGGATTTCAGGGAAAGCTGCCCGAATTTCCGCTGCGTAGCTGACGACGGCATCCAGATTAAAGGACAAGGTTACGGAAAGCACAACAACGTCCGGATGCTTCTCCTCAATGATTGCCTTCACGTCGCGCACGGGCGTGTTGGCGCCCAGAAAGTAACCGTTCCAGCCATTGAGTTCGAAGATGTCGGCCACTATTTTGCCTCCGATCTGGTGATACTCGTCGGCCACGCACGCAATGATCGCCGACTTGCCCTGACGCGGCCGGGCGAAGAGACGGGGATAAGTCAGGTTTAAAAGACTTTCGGTGATCGCCGTGGCCAGATGTTCCGTTGCCACGGAAATACGTCCCCGTTCCCAGAGATTGCCTACTTCATAGAGAGAACGTTGCACCAGTCCCTCATAGAGAGTACGCAGTTCGGCATCGGAGGCCAGCCATTTTTCGAAACTATCGCGGCACCGTTGGCGGTCATTGTTCAAAAGACCTTCCAGATAATCCCGATAGGAAGTCTCGATGGCGGCGGAATTTTCATTCGGCGGCTGATTCATGTTTTATCCTCCTCCATAGCTTCCGGTATTCGATGGCGGGGAGTTTCCCCAAGTTTTATGCAAAGATCGTTTATTTCGCGCTTTAGTTCTATCATTTGCATTTCGCGACCGACGGCGACCCGATTGAAGCGGATCATCTCTTCGTTTTGAACACGCAGTTCTTCGGCTTGCTTGCTCAGTTTCTCTTCCGCTTTCTTGCGCTTGGTAATGTCGCGAAAGGTTACTACTGCGCCTAAGACTTTGCCATCCTTGGTGATTGGCGTGCTGAAATACTCCACATGGAAATCGCTGCCGTCTTTGCGCCAGAGCACCTCGTCCGCCATATGGTTTTCGGCAGCTTTGGTGTAGGAAGCATACATGGGACAATCTTCTACCGGGTAGTGAGAACCGTCCTCGTGAGAATGGTGGATGAGAGCATGCGCGCTTTGGCCTAACATCTCTTCTTCGGCAAATCCAAGCATGCGCAGGGCGGCAGGGTTGATGAAGGTCACCCGCCCCGTGGCATCGACCCCGAATATACCTTCTCCGGCTGCATTAAGTAACAGGCGTTTGCTTTCTTCACTTTGCCGAATGGCCTCTTGGGACCGGTCTGTTAAATAGAGAATGCCTGAAAAGATCACAATTAAAAAGCATACGAAAATCGTTGCCAGAATGCCGGTCAATTTGTAAATTAAGATACGATCTGTCGGGTTCAACATCACAATCGACCATCCGTCGCTGCCAATCACCTTTCTAGAGACAAAATAATCCTTTCCTTCTAAAGTTACTTCCGTGCCATCGGTAAGTTCCTTTTTGGTAACAGCCTCAAAGCGTTTATTGCCGAATTGCCGGGAAGTAATCAATTTTTGTTCTGCTGTTTTGTCCAGCGGCCAGAGACTTTTTAGAACCATTTCCGGCTTGCTGGATAGAAAAATAATGCCCTCCGGACTGATGAGAAAGCAAAAAGGGTATTTTCTGAAAAAGATACCCATATCGTCGAGATCCTTTTTCATCGTAACCACGCCAAGCACTTTACCTAGAGGATTCTGAACAGGGTAGCTGGCATAGAAACCCCTTTTTTGGGAAGTAATGCCCAGAGCAAAATAATAATAGGGTTGACCCTTGGCTGCTTCCTGAAAATAAGGACGAAAACGATAGGATTTTCCAACAAAACTGTCCGGATCTTTCCGGTTGGATGACGCCACAGTCATGCCATTGGCATCCATCAGGTAGGACACGGAAGCATTTAAAGCGGAATTGTATCTGTCTAACGCGCTGTTGGCATGTACGATATCCTGATTTTTTTTAGACAGCAGTGCGGGAGCGATCCAGGGAGAACCGGACAGGGATTTAACGGCCCCTTCGATGGTTGTGAATGTAGAGTATACATAAATGGATATTGTTAATGCTGAAGCTCGGCCTTCTGAGATGATTTCCTGCCTGGCTTGATTGCCAAGATAGTCCGTGGCAAACCAGCCGATAACAGCGACGATCAGCAGAAGAATTATCAGTAATGAATAAAAATAATGTCTCTTATTCAAATGCAAGATCTCCTAACATATTAGGTAAAAATGCGTCTTTGATAAGAACTCGCTTCTTCGTGTTTCAAGTGTAAGATAAGTGACTTTGTGTGTCAATGAAAAATAAGTCATTTATTGTAACTTGTTGTTTTGAATGTTTTGTGGCATTGAAGGTGCGTGAAGAAGCGGGGATCGTACTTACAGCCTCATTAAATTGCTCACCAGGCTGCCGCCGGTAAATGCACAACAGTTAATCGTGGCCAATCACGGGTATGAAACCCCGCAGCAAGCTTTGGAAACAAATTCGAAAGCTCGCTGCGGGGTATTACACCCTCCGCTTTGCGGGATTGTTCGACTTACAAATTTCAATTCACCTAATAGTGACCTTTAGGTTATTCGTTTTTGAAATTTGAGTCTCACAATAAATGATAAGTAAACGACCAAAGATAACAAAAGCAATAAATAAGAAATACGCCAGAAGAATCGTGTTGGCAAGTAAGTTGTACACATCTGCCCCCCAAAGACTAGACATTTTGTGCCGGTTAGTCGTAAGTTTACGATCAGTAAAAAATCAACTGGATTGCCCGGTCGAGCCGGGCAATGACAGGGATTTAGAGATTTGGCGTTAAATC
>JANYAF010000032.1 GCA_025355175.1 Deltaproteobacteria bacterium
CGCCTGCAACTTACCCTGTGCTGCCCTCGCCTGTGACACGCGCTTCATGCACATACGCGCAGCAGCCCTATTTCAGCACCACACGGACCGGAGGGGTTAATGGCGTCGTAATTCCGGCGAACATCAACAAAAACCAGATAATTTACATTGTAAGGCATGCAGAGGCGCATCCGGGGAACGTGTTTGAAGACGGCAACTATGTGGGTGCAGAACAATGGCGCGCGCTGGAACTTCCCTGCGCTCTGCGCGGCAAAATAAGTCCCAACATGGTTTATTCTATCGACCCCGCACAGTGGTTCAATATTTCATCCGTCAGCCCCCCATTCAATGTTTCATACGTCAGGCCCTCATTAACGGTACTGCCCTATGCCATCGCCAATAATTTGCCCTATTATCTGGTTTCGAGCTTCTATATCGTGGATAAGAACGTTGCCCAACTCGGCAGCGACTTTTTCTTTACCGGCGGTAATTTATCTAATAAAAACATACTACTGGCGTGGGAGTCCACACGTATTAAACCACTGATCAATGCGCTCCTGAAAAGCTATGGCGGCAGCAGCCTCCCGCTCCTCGATCCCAATTGGCCGATCGACGACTACGACACCATCTGGACCGTGACGCTTGACGCCCAGGGCAACGTGACGGTGGACAACGCATTGTGCGAAGGCATCGATTCCGCGGCGCTGCCGGCCACGGCCCCTCAATTCTGACCGTCAGAGTTTACCACTTAGTGGACATACAAGAGATAGAGCCTGTCAGCCAATTTTCATGCACGTAGACTTTGGCTGCTTCCTGCTATCAGTAAAACGTCAACTTCGATGAAAACACATGACTTTAACCCGTAATCATTGATGTTATTTTTTCGGGAATCATGATATTGGTGAACCGCTCTGAAGGGCTTGCAGAGACATGATGCATGGTCTGGTGCCTCTTTGCCCCGAAGCTGGAAACGACGGAAACAATGGAAGGCGTTGCCCTAAGCATGCGCGCTGTATTTCTACCCGACCTCGACTCAAGCAAATAATTAAGGAGGGGATGCATGAGACGTATTATGTTTGTTACAGCGTTCTTGTTCTTTTTCATGACAGGACAAGTATTTGCAGCGGATAATCTGACCAATGCAGCTTCAAAAATCGAATCGGGAATTTTAAGTATTCTGAGTGGAATCGGAAGTACGATATCTCATGCTGCAAAAGAAACAGGCAAAACAGGACTGCATCATGAAACTGAAATAAGAAAGCTTCTTCAGAAGAATTGTATTGCCGGCAAACCTTATGCGATCAATTCCACATTCATCGATAGCAAGGGTATGATGAAGTTTATCGAACCCGAACAATACCGGAGCTTTGAAGGCTCGGATATCTCCGGACAGGAAGCTGTTATTAAGATACTGAAGACAAAAAAACCCCAGATGGGGAATGTATTCGTTTCTGTTGAAGGCATAAAATGTATCGATATTGAATATCCCGTTTTTTCAAAGGGAAAGCAGTTCCTTGGCTCTGTCAGCATGATTGTAAAACATATTGAAATGATTCGTACTGTTGTGGAACCGATTGAGAAAGATCTGGGTGTAAAGAGTTGGGTCATGCAGAAGGATGGCCTTATCCTCTATGAGACAGATCCAACACAGACAGGACTTAACCTGTTTACCGATCCACTCTATAAAGACTATCCTGAATTGATTGCTCTGGGCAAACGGACTATCAAAGAAAAGGAAGGAGTGGGATTTTACACTTTTCTCATTCATGGAACGAAAAATGTTGTGAAGAAAAGGGCTGTTTGGAAAACGGTTCATTTCTTGAATAACGACTGGATTATTGTGACCTACAGCGAGGTTAAATAAATTACTTCTGCTCATACCTCGACAGCGAGCTCGCGAGGTGGTTGATTAGTCAAACGCTGTTTAGTCGATTATTCATCCTTGCGGGATTTCATCTGGCGGCGGGTGGCGTCCAGTTCCATCTTGCGCAGGCGCACACTTTGCGGCGTGACTTCCACCAGTTCATCTTCGGCAATAAACTCGATGGCCTGATCCAGCGAAAACAGACGCGGCGGCCGCAAAATAATTGTAGCATCCGAAGTCGACGCCCGCATGTTGGTCAGTTTCTTTTCCTTGACAATGTTAACATTGATATCCTGCGTACGGTTGCGTTCGCCCACGACCATGCCTTCGTAAACATTCGTGCCAACCTCCACCATCATTTCCCCCCGATCATCCATAGCGAAGCTCGCATAAGAGGTCACGCGTCCGCCGCGGTCGGCCACCAGCACGCCCGTGCTGCGTTGGGGAATCGAACCAAACCATGGCGCATAATCTTCCAGAAGCGAATTCATTACGCCGCCGCCTTTGGTATCGGTCAGAAACTGGCTGCGGAAGCCGATCAGGCCGCGCGAGGGAATCAGAAACTCCATGCTGACCCGGCCGCTGCCTTTATTCACCAGACTTTCCAGACGGCCTTTGCGAATGGACAGCTTTTCTGTGATTTTTCCCACATACTCTTCGGGGATGTCTAAAAACAATCTTTCCACCGGCTCGACGGTTTTGCCGTCCTGCATTTTGGTGATAACCTGGGGTTTCGACACCATCAGCTCATAGCCTTCACGGCGCATGGTTTCAATGAGCACCGCCATCTGCAATTCACCGCGCCCGCAGACTTCAAAGGCATCGGTCCGATCCAGCTTTTTGATCTTGACAGCCACATTGCGCAGCGATTCTTTCTCCAGCCGTTCCAGCAAATGACGCGATGTCAGGTATTTGCCTTCCGTTCCGGCAAAGGGACCGTTATTGACATAAAACACCATGGACACGGTTGGCTCATCCACGATCAAACGCGGGAGGGGCTGCGGGTTGTCCAGAGACGAAATCGTATCGCCGATAGTGACATTTTCCACACCGGCCAGCGAGAGAATATCGCCCGACTCAGCGACCGTGACCGGTTTTTTAGCCAGTCCATGAAACTCATAAAGGGCGGAGAGCTTCACGCCATTTACGATTCTATCTTTCGCGCAAAGGCTGTATGGCTTGTTCATTTCCAGCTTTCCGCTTTGCAGGCGACCGACGGCAATCTGGCCGACATAAGAGTCATAATCCAGGTTAGTGACCAGAAATTGTGTATTGGCATCATCATCGCCCACCGGCGCCGGAATGGAATCAATAATGGCTTGCAGAAGCGGCTGAAGATCGGTGCTGTCGTCGCCCAGCTTCCTGTGGCTGACGCCGATCTTGGAGTTGGTGTATAAAATCGGGAATTCGATTTGATGCTCTTCCGCACCCAGATCAATGAAGAGATCGTACGTTTCATTGATAACCTCCTCAATGCGGGCGTCGGGGCGGTCAATTTTATTGATGACCAGAATGATCGGCAGATGCAGGGCAAGCGCCTTTTTTAACACAAAACGAGTTTGAGGTAGGGGGCCTTCGCTGGCATCAACCAGCAGCATTGCGCCGTCCACCATGTTGAGGCTGCGTTCGACCTCGCCGCCAAAATCGGCATGGCCGGGTGTATCGACAATATTTATTTTTACGCCGTTATAGTCTATCGCTGTGTTTTTTGCCGCAATCGTTATGCCGCGTTCCTTTTCCAGCGCCATCGAATCCATCACGCGGTCTTCCACCGCCTGGTTTACGCGGAAAATGCCGGTCTGTTTGAGCATCGCGTTGAGCAGGGTGGTTTTTCCATGGTCAACATGGGCAATAATAGCAACATTTCTTAAATGATCTTTTTTCATTTTTCTCTTTCTTATGGGTCATCGAGATTAAGTAGTATCGGATAGAATAAAACTATTCTTTACTGAAGGGATGTCCATTACGTTAATTTTTGTAACTAAGTGGACTCTTCCATAGCAAAATATGATTCATTTAACCAGCTATTTTTTCTGGATAATTACACCCTCTCTCTTTATTTTGGGGAAATAGGACGATTTCTTCATAATGTTGGGATGTTGAAGAGCAGCCTTTACAAATCGTCATCGAATCACTATAATTTTATAAATATTAAAAAACTGATCCAAGAGGCGACGGCAATGACTTACATAAAAATTAATTTCGACGGCAATTTTGAAGATGAGTTTCAGAAAGCGGTGGATGAAATTTTTCATCTGGTGCGTCCGGCCTTCAAAAATTATGAATGTATCTGGCGTCCCAACATTGATGTGTACGAATCGGCCGAGGAGGTCATCGTACTTGCGGACATGGCGGGACTGAACAAAGACGAATTACATATCGAGGTGGACCGGGAAAAAATTAAAATCGCCGGCATTCGCAAGGCGATTCGGCTTTTGCAAAACGCCCGCTACTGTCAGGCGGAAATTCCGCACGGCTATTTCGAAAGAAATGTTGCCCTGCCCGCGCAAGTGGACGGTGAATCCGCGGTTGCATCTTATGCCGACGGTATTTTGATGGTGAGGATGAACAAGCTGCCGGTCCATAAAGCGCATCGCGTGTCGGTCATTTCGACGATGTAGCTTTTTTTATCGACAACAACATTTGGAGGTTAGCATGACTCAACAAAACGGGTCTGAAAATAAAAATAATTTCAATATCCCGGAAGTGATTCCGATTCTTCCATTACAAAATGTATTGGTCTTTCCCAAAACCGTGATTCCGCTGGAAGTCACGGGCAGCGCTTCGCTATTGGTGGACGAAGCCATGACCAAAGACCGCCTGGTGGGGCTCATCATGACAAAAAAAGAGCCGGAAACACCGGACCAATATGCACTTGGCGATATGCATCAAGTGGGCACCTGCGCCATGATTCTGAAGATGGCCAAGACGTCGGAAAGCCGAACGCAGCTGCTTTTACAGGGTGTCAGCCGTTTTTCGATAGAGGAACTTATTGCAGGCAAATCCTATCAACAGGCGCGTATTAAATTGATTGAGGAGAAGGAGGTCAAAGATCTGGAGACCGAAGCTCTGATGTCTAATTTGCTGTCACTGTTCGACCGTATATTAAAGCTCTCGCCTTTTCTGCCGCCGGAGTTTGGTTCGATGGCCAAGTCCGTCACAGAGGCCGGGACACTCGCCGATCTGATCACGTCGATCATCAACGCGCCGGTGGAGGAAAAGCAAAAAGTGCTCGATACCGCAGACGTGAAAAAGCGCCTCAAGGAACTGACCCGTCTGGTCAATCACCAGATGGAAGTCCTCGAGCTGGGCAATAAAATTCAGACCAAGGTGAAAGACGATATCGACAAAAATCAGCGCGAATATTACCTGCGCCAGCAGTTGAAGGCCATCAAACAAGAACTGGGCGAAACCGACGAAAATGCGGTGGAGACGGATGAGTACCGCAAAAAGATTGAGGAGAAAAAGATGCCCGAAGAGGCAAAAAAAGAGGCGCTGCGCGAGCTGGAGCGGCTCTCCCGCATGAATCCGTCTTCGGCGGAATACACGGTATCCTCGACCTATCTGGACTGGATAACGGCGCTGCCCTGGAATGAGGGTACGACGGATAATCTGGACATCCCCAAGGCGCGTCAGGTTCTGGATGAAGACCACTATGGACTGGCCAGGGCCAAGAAACGCATCATCGAGTATCTGGCCGTGCGCAAACTCAAACCGGATTCCAAGGGACCGATTCTTTGCTTCGTTGGCCCTCCGGGCACGGGCAAGACATCGCTGGGTCATTCTATCGCCCGGGCACTTGCCCGCAAGTTTGTGCGCATATCGCTGGGCGGCGTGCGGGATGAAGCGGAAATCCGCGGTCATCGCCGCACCTATATCGGCGCTTTGCCCGGACGGATTATTCAGAGTCTGCGGAGGGCGGAATCGAACAACCCTGTGTTCATGCTCGATGAAATCGATAAAGTCGGCAGCGATTTCCGGGGAGACCCCTCGTCGGCCCTGCTGGAAGTTTTAGATCCGCAGCAGAACAACACGTTTTCCGATCATTATCTGGACGTGCCGTTTGATCTGTCGCACGTCGTGTTTATCGCAACGGCCAACGTGCTGGACACCATCCCTCCGGCGCTGCTGGATCGTCTGGAAGTCATCGAGCTGACGGGCTACACACAGGAAGAAAAAGTGAAAATCGCCGAACGGTATTTAATCCCGCGGCAATTGAAGGAAAACGGCCTGACCGCGCCGCAGTTCAAGATGACGGCCAAGGCGCTCACCACCGTGATTACCGGCTACACGCGGGAAGCGGGCGTGCGCAATCTGGAGCGCGAGATCGCCAGCGCCTGCCGGGGTGTGGCCGCGCAGATTGCCGAAGGCAGCATCAAAGCGAAAACGCTGACGGAGAAAGATATTCACAATTATCTGGGACCGGTCCGCGTTCCGACGGATATTGATGCGCGCATTACCAAGCCCGGCATCGCCATCGGCCTGGCCTGGACACCGGTGGGCGGTGACATGCTCTTTATCGAAGCCACGGCCATGAAAGGTAAAAAAGGTCTCACCCTGACCGGACAATTAGGCGACGTTATGAAGGAGTCGGTTTCGGCGGCGTTGAGCTTTATTCGGACCAACGCCAAAGAGCTGGGTGTAGATCCGGATTTCTTCGATGAACGGGATATTCACATTCATGTTCCGGCGGGCGCGATTCCCAAGGATGGACCGTCGGCGGGTGTGACGATGCTTACGGCTTTGACCTCCTTACTCACCAATCGGAAGGTTAAAAAGCACCTGGCCATGACCGGCGAAATCACATTGCGCGGTGCGGTGCTGCCGGTGGGCGGCATCAAGGAAAAAGTGCTGGCGGCCTATCGGGCCGGCATCAAAACCCTAATTTTGCCTGCATGGAACCGCAAGGATATAGAGGATATTCCGGCCAACGTGCAAAAAAGCATCACCTTTCATTTCGTCAGCGATATGATGGACGTCGTGAAACTGGCGCTGGAAAACGGCGACTGGAAAAAACCGGTCAAGGCGCCTCAGAAGAAGGCGAGGGCCACATCGACTAAGATCAGGAAGCCAACGCCAAAAGAGAAAACGAAAGGATCAGCAAAACATAAATAGCAAAGCAGGCTAACGAAAAGGGGATTTTATTTGGAGAAAACAAGGCCAAAAGTCGTCATCATCGGCGCGGGCTTTGGCGGCCTTTGGGCAGCGCGCACACTGGCGCATCAGCCGGTTGATGTGGTCGTCATCGACCGCAACAACTACCATACTTTTCTGGCGCTCTTGTACCAGGTGGCGGCAGCGGAACTCGACGCGGAAGATATTGCCTACCCGGTGCGCAGCGTCTTCTGGAAAATCCCGAATATCAATTTTATTCTGGCGCACGCGCGACGGATCGATTTGCAGAATCGTCAAATCGAAACAGATGCTGAAACGCTATCCTATGATTATCTGATCCTGGCAAACGGCAGTGTCACCTCCACATTCGGCGTGCCGGGCGTCGAAGATTACACTTATTTCCTCAAAACGCTGGAAGAAGCCGTCGCCTTGAAAAATCATATCATCTGCTGCTTTGAAGCTGCATCCCGTGAAATGGACGAAAAAAGAAGGAAGGCTTTTTTGACATTTGTCATTGTAGGCGGCGGGGCCACCGGCGTAGAATACTCAGGGGCGCTGACTGAACTTATTCATGGCCCACTCGTCAAGGATTATCCGACGATCGATTTTTCCGAAGTACGAATTATTCTGCTGGAGGCCGCCGGATATCTGGTAGCCACCATGCCCGCTGACATCCGGGGCTTCACGGCCGATCAGCTGCAGAAAATGGGTGTGGATGTACGAATGAACGCTGCCGTTGCCGAAGTTACACCGGGGAAAGTTTTTCTGAAGGTTACGGAAACTGATCCCCATTCGCAGGCGCGCAGGGAACGGTTTCACGACCCTAACCAGACTGGAAAGGTGGATCGAGGACACGAGACCGTTCCCTATACAGGAAGTCGAGGCAAAGAGAATATTGAAACGAACACGGTTGTCTGGACCGCAGGCGTTAAGGGAGAGGCGCTTGCCGCCGCTTCGGGAATTCCCGTAACACGCGATGGACGGGTGGCGGTGCTGGATACCCTGCAAATACCGGAGCATCCTGAAATCTATGTGATCGGCGATCTGGCGTCTATTCAAGATGCATCGCGCGCCCTGCCGATGGTTGCGCAGGTGGCAATTCAGTCCGGTGTGAGGGCTGCGAAAAATGTTTTGTGTCAAGTCGCGGGAAAATTACCGCAGTCCTTCCGATATGCTGACCGGGGTTCGATGATTGCCATCGGCCGTAAAGCGGCCGGAGTTGCCATCGGCAAGTTTACATTCAAGGGATTCTTCGCCTGGGTGATGTGGCTGGTTATCCATCTTTTCAATCTGATCGGCTTCCGCAATCGGGTCATGGTGCTGACCAACTGGGCGTGGGATTACCTGCTGTATGAGCGATCTGTACGCTATGTTTTTCCGGCCCGAATGTCCGCCGGTTCAAAGAGCGGTTCCTGCGCCGGGCCAGACAGGGATCATCATCATTCATGACAAATCTTGCCGGCAGAGACGACACAGGCATACAAACTGACGCTCACTTTTTAGCGCAAAGCACGGCGATTCCCCCATCGCTATTCAGTGGCATTGATGCCGTCATACGCTTCACGTTTCACGAAATGCGCTTCACGATCGTCGCGTCCACCGCTACAGGCTTTCCCTGATGCACGATCAGAGGATTGACGTCGATCTGCTCGATATCCGGGCAGGAGGCGGCGAGGTTACCCAGGTTCACCAATATACTTGCCATCAATTTCATATCCAACGGCTTTCTGCCCCGGAAGCCCTGCAGAAGTTTTTTGCCCGAAATGCGCCGGATCAGTTCTTTTGCGGTTGCCACGGAAAGCGGCGCGGGCGCGAAGACAACGTCCTTTTGCAGTTCGGAAAAAATGCCGCCCAGACCAAACATTGCGCACGGACCGAACTGAGAATCTTGCAGTATGCCGACAATCAGTTCATATTCGATGGGCATCTGCCGCTGCAATAAAATTCTTCCCTTGCCTTTCATCCGGCGGGTCAAATCGGCATAGGCGGTTTTGAGTGCGGCGGTTGAGGTGATGCCCAGACAAACCAATCCCGATTCTGTTTTGTGTATCTGTCCTTTAGCGAGTCCCTTGAGGACGACGGGAAATTCCATCTTGCGCGCGGTGCGAAGCGCATCGGCGGCCGATTCCACGATTTTTTCTTCAACCACGGGGATGTCATATGTTTTGAGCAGCCGTTTGCTGTCGTATTCATCCCAGATTCGTTCGGGGCAGTCTGAAAGAATGGATGCAGTCTTCAGCAACAGTTTGTGTTTCCCGGTATGAATCAGTTGAGGGGTTTTTTTGCGCGTCGTGTAACGCGACGCATACGTCAGGCATTCGACTGCACGGAATAATTCTCCGTGAACAGGGATAGAGCACTCCTGAGCCTCCCGCTTGAAGGCTCGAAGCGCGTCCCGTCGGCCGATAACCCAGAGAATCAAAACTTTTCCCTCCCGATCCGCCGCTTCCTTAAAGAGCCTCAACTGGTCGTAGTTGGGATAGAGGCCAACAAAGAAATGCAGAAAGATGACGTCCACTTGCGGATCTTTCACGACGGCGTTAAAAGCGCTGTCATAGGCGGCAATAGGGCCTTTGGCGGCAAAGGCGGGAAACATGTCAACGGGATTTGAGGCGGGCAGCCAGTCGGGAAATACGGAAGCCAGGTCTTTTTTTGTTGGAGCGGAAAGTTCGGCCACACGCAGCCCCTGTTGCTCGATCAGATCGCACGACAAGATGCCCGCGCCGCCGCTGAAGGTCAGAATCGCCGTCCGGCAATTCGCAGGCGTCCGTTTGATCATGGCCAGCGCGCGGGTTACTTCCATCATCTGCTGAAAGTCGCGCGCAATCGTCACCCCGGCCAGCGATAAAAGGGAATCCTGCAACCGGGCGTTGCCGGCCAGACTAGATGTATGCGAAAGCGCCGCCTTAGCCCCCGCAGTGCTCTTCCCGCCCTTGAGCAGGACAATCGGTTTTTTCGCCCGGTCCGCCAGTTCCAGAAATTTGCGTCCCCGCACAATCGATTCCAGATACAGGGCGACAGCGTCTGTCTCGTCGTCTTCGAGTAGGTATTCCAGCACGTCGCATTCGTCAATGTCCATTTTATTGCCGATGGAGCAGGCCTTGGCTATCCCCACGGCGCGTTCGCTCATCAAATCAACTAAAAATCCGGCGGAAAGCATACCGCTTTGCACCACCATGGAAATGCGGCCGTTAATCAAGCCATCTTTGTAAATATTGGGGTGCATGAACGTAAAAAAGAATCTTTTCGGGATATCCACCATGCCCATACAGTTGGGTCCCCAGATGCGGATATCGGCTGCGCGGGCGAGAGCCAGGCAGCGCTCCTGAAGCAGACGGCCTTCCCTGCCGGTCTCGGCAAAACCGGCGCTTTCGATGATGACGCGCCTGATGCCCTTGCGCCCGCAGGAGGCGAGCGCCTCGGGCATGGCGGGGGCGGGAACGATAATGATTGCCAGGTCGACTGGACCGGGAATCTCTTCCGCCGTCGGATAACACGGCAGGGTCTGGATGTCTGAATAATTGGGGTTAACGGGATAAATCGGGCCGGTGTATCCATAGCGCAGATTGGTGATAATCTGACTGCCCAGGCTGCCTTCGCGGGGAGTGGCGCCGATGACGGCAATGGATGACGGCGAGAAAAAATTTTTCATAGGGGCTTACTCCAAAATAAAATGTTTAATTCCGCTGTTGCGGGACGAGCATCAATTCGCCGCAGCGAGCTCGCGAGGTGTTTGATTAATCAATGCAATTATTTTGTTACCATATTGGAGAAATCTGTCAATGCGTTTGTCAGGCGTTTGTCGGACGGCTTTATTAAATAATTATTAAAATTGATATTTTAGGTATAATATTATAAACAAGTTACCATGAAAAAGAATGATTTTCCCACGAATGCCTACGCCGGGATGGCTTTAATTGCCGATCCGATTCACTCCTACGCTTTCTTTACAGTGCCGCATGATAACGGGCCCGCGGAAAAGACGGAAAAGGACATTCTTGATTCTCCCTGGATGCAGAGGCTTAGGCGAATTTATCAACTCCAGAGCGCCCGCTGGGTATATCCTGCGGCGGAACATACCCGTTTTCAGCACTCGCTGGGAACGATGCATGTTGCGGGAGAATTCGCCCGTCACCTGTATCCCAGCCTCAAGGAAGTCTGCAAGGACACGCCGTCTTTTAATTATGTGGAAGAATTGCTTCGTCTTGCTGGACTGCTCCATGACGTGGGACACGGCCCGTTCGGCCATTTTTTTGATGAACATTATCTCTCTGCCTGGGGGCTGACCCATGAAGATATAGGCCGGCAGATCATTGTCAAAAAACTGGGCGGGGTCATTGCGCGAATTTCGCGCGGCCCGTCGGGCGCCATTGCCCGCGGGGAAATATTAGATCCGCAGCAGGTCGCCTATCTCATCAAAATGCCCGACCTCCGCCGTGAAGAAAAACAGCCGCGCTGGCTTCACTGGCTCAGGCAGTTGTTCTCCGGTATTTACACGGTTGATAATCTCGACTACGTCCAGCGCGACGCCTATATGACGGGTTTTTCTCTGGACATGGTTGATATGCCGCGCCTGCGCTATTACACATTTTTTACGAAAGACGGCCTGGCCCTTCATCAGTCCGGCATCTCGGCGCTCAGGCGTTTTCTCAACGCCCGCCTGAATCTATACAGTAATGTGTATTTTCACCGCACCACGCGCGCGCTGGATTTGCACTTGCAGGAAATCTTCGAAGACACGCTTAGGCTCATGTATCCGGAAAGTCCGGTGAAGAATCTCGACGCCTATCTGCGCTGCGATGAGTGGTCATTATTCAGCGAAGTGCAGGGCTGGCTTTCCGTCAAAGACGCACGCAAACGTAAGCTGGCGTTGGAATGGCAAAAAATTCACGCCCGCGAACTGAAATGGAAAATGTCTTTTGCCGCCGAAATCTCCATCGATCACATTCAGCGCGGCACGGAATTTGTCGGCGTCGAAAATTATGAGACGAAGATCAGGAAATGTTTGCCGGCCAAACTGCGCAAACTTTCTTTCCGCGTGGATGTGGCCACGCAGGATCCTCGTCCTCTGAATCCAATTGCCGAGCCGGGCAAGCAGATTAATATTTTTAATCCGGTGACGGGGTTGACATCTTCCGAGCCGTTGGGCGAAATATATCGCTTTATCCCCGCGCGTGTCCGGCATTTCCGCGTGTTTGCGCTCAACCATGATCATGACGAGGAGCTGGCCCGGGCGGCGGAGGCGGCGCTGGGCAATATGGGAAAATCCATTCCGACGAACGTTTAATATGTCTGATCAATCCGAAACCACAGATTTGACTTTATTTATCCGCACGTCCGGCGAGGAGATTGCGCCGTGGAACCGCCAGCGCATCGTGGATGCGCTGCTGCGCGAAGCGGGCATTGATTATCTGTTGGCGGCGGAAATTTCCAGGGACGTCGAAAAACAGATTATCGCCTCCGGCATCGGCCTTTTGACGACATCGCTGGTGCGCGAGCTGGTGAACGCAAAGCTCATGGAGCGAGGTTTGGAAAAGGAGCGCCGTCTGCACGGCCGTCTGGGATTTCCCCTCTACGATGTCCGCCAGCTTATTTTGCACCAGAACAAGGAAAACGCTAACACGCCTCATTCACCGGAAGGCACTAATCTGCTTTTTGCAGAAGGCATTAAAAAGGAATTTTCGCTCTACGACGTTTTTTCCATCGACGTTGGAGAAGCGCACACGGTGGGTGACCTGCACATTCACGGATTGGGGTATATCGACCGTCCCTACAGTTGCTGCCAGTCGCTGGAATATCTGAAACTTTTCGGATTGAAACTGCCGCACGCGATCAATTCCGCCAAACCCGCCAAACACGCGGAAGTGTTACTGGCACACATGGTGCGCTTCAGCGCCATTCTGCAGGGACACTTTACCGGCACGATCAGCTGGGACGCGCTCAATATTTCTTTCGCGCCGTATTTGTGCGGCAAGAGCGACAAGGAAATCCGCCAGTTTGCGCAGGTGCTCGTCTATGAATTTTCCCAACTTTCCGCCACGCGCGGCGGCCAGGCGCTCTACACGGACATTCATCTTTATTATGATCTGCCGGCGACTTGGGCAGATCTTCCCGCCATCGGGCCTGCAGGAATTCCCACAGGCAAAACCTATCGGGATTATACGCCGGAGGCGCAGCGCCTTGCCCGGGCGATTTTTGAAGTCTTTCAAAAAGGCGACGCGACGGGCAGGCCCTTTATTCTGCCCCGGCCACTTCTCCATGTTACCGAAGCGTTCTTCCGCGAGCCCGCCGCTGATGATCTGCTGCGCCAGGCCTGCGATGTGGCGGGGTCTCAGGGCAACACCTGTTTTGTATTCGACCGCGGCCCCGACGCGCTGACGGCCGGTTGTTTCAACAGCGTTTTTCTAGAGGAGGCGTCCGCCAGGGGCGAACTGACCAAGCCCTGGCTTTTGCGCCAGGCGGCCGTGCAAAGCGTAACATTGAATCTGCCGCGCCTAGGCTATAAGGCCGAAGGCGATGAAGAAAAACTGTTTGGCTATTTAAAGGAATTAATGAAGACGGCCGTCCAGGCGCACATCCAGAAAAAAGACTTTCTGGAAAAACTTTTATCTTATGCCGAGCAGGGCCCGTTGGCGGTGCTGGCGATGAACGCCGACGGCTGTCCTTTTTTGAGGATGAACCGCGCCTGCTACATCATCGGTCTTGTCGGTCTCAACGAACTGGCTATGATTTTTCAGGGCGGGCCGTTGCATGCGTCGCCGGAAGCCATGGATTTCGGCTTGCGGATCGTCGCCTTTATGCGGCGTGAGGCCGAGCAATTAAGTTCGGAACTGGGGATGAAGCTTGTCCTGGAGCAGTCACCGGCGGAAACCACGGCGTATCGCTTTGCGAGGCTTGATCTGAAATATTACTCGCCTGCCGCCGGACGTTTTGTTCAAGGCGATATCGCTGAAGGGTCCATCTACTATACGAACTCCACGCATCTCCATGCCGCGGCGGACATCGTGCCTCTGCAAAGAGTCATTGAAGAAGGGAAATTCCATCCATATCTGGCGGGAGAAGTCATTACGCATCTGCAATTGGGCGATGCCAATCCCGGCCCGGATGCGCTTGTTCGTTTTTTGCGTAACATCTTTGACCAGTCCGTCAACCGTCAGATTGATTTTACGCCGGAATTCACCTCGTGTCTTTCCTGCGGGAAAACCGCGCCGGGCCTGACTGAAAGATGCGGCTACTGCGGCTCGGCCGATGTTGAAGGCATCGCCCGGCTCACCAAATATTACAGCAAAATTTCCGGCTGGAACAAAGGAAAGATTGCGGAACTTCGCAGCAGAAAAATCAGCAGCGATTTTTAGATGATCAGCCATGCAATTCTTTGCCTTGGTTATGTTTACACACGCCAGTTTTTTTCTTGACAAACGAAAGATAGTTTTCAATCATTTGAAGCATACGACAATTTGTTGTGGAAAGGAGGGTCAAATGTTTCGTTATATATCTATGATGGTTTGCCTCATGCTGCTTGGCTCTTTATGGTTCGGCTCAACCGCCGTCGCGCAAAAAACCATGAATGTTCAGGTTAAAGAAAGCCAATTGCGGGCCACGCCGTCGCATTTGGGCAAAGTCGTGGCCAGAACAACTTACGGCAGTCCGGTGACGGTATTGGAAGAGCGGGGTGCCTGGAAAAGAGTGTCACTGGGCAGCGGGAAAAATCAGGGATGGATGCACAATACAGCCCTGACCAGTAAAAGAATAGCCCTGAAAGCAGGGCAGAGCAATGTGGGGACTTCCGTTACCCGTGATGAAATCGCGCTCGCGGGCAAGGGCTTCAGCGAAGAGGTGGAGGCCCAATATCGCAAGAGCAACAAAAATCTTGACTACACATGGATCAATAAGATGGAAGCCATGAAGGTGTCTCAGGATCAAATGGAAGATTTTATATCCGGTGGTCGTCTGACGCCTGGCGGGGAAGGGGGCAGGCCATGAATAAACACTTTTGGCAAACAGGGTTTATCCTGCTGACTTTAATGACTCTGACGGGTTGCGCGGCTGTGGAAACGGCGACGACTGTGGCTACGACGGTTGGCGAGGCCACCGGCACGATCAGCAAGTCTCAAAGTCAGTCCATACGCAAGAGTACGGCGGCCGTGTCGAAGAGCCTGGAAGATTTTACGCCGGAACAGGAATACTATATCGGACGAACCGTCGGTGCAGTGGTTCTGGGAAAGTATTCGGCTTCGGCAGATGCAAAAGTCAATGCCTATCTCAATGTGCTCGGTCAGACGCTGGCCCAGGCGTCGGATATGCCTGAACTGTTTGGCGGGTATCATTTTCTCGTTTTGGATTCCGACGATATCAACGCCTTTGCCACATCGGGCGGCCACATCTTTATTACCCGCGGGCTGATACGCTGCTGCCGGACGGAAGACGCGCTGGCCGCTGTTTTAGGGCATGAGATCGGCCATATTCAGTTAAGGCACGGTATGAAGGCCATCGAGAAAGCGCGGATGACGGATGCGCTTTCGATTCTGGCACAGGAAGGGGCCAAGTCGTTCGGTTCCCAGGAAGTCGCACAATTAACTCAGGCTTTCGGGGGTATGATCTCCGATATCACCAACACAATGATCAACAACGGCTATTCCCGTTCTTATGAATATCAGGCCGATGCGGCGGCGGTGTCCATCCTTCAGCGAATGAGTTACAATCCCGGCGCGCTGACCGATATGCTGGGTGTCATGGCCAGGCAAATGAAACCGGGTGGATCTGATTTTGCCAAGACGCATCCTTCGCCGCAGAACCGGATTGCCGAGTTGAATGAACGCGGAAAGTCGCTTGCCGTCGCTGAGACGCCGGCCATCCGCAAAGAGAGATTTACCAAAGCCGTAGGGCATCTACTGTAGGGAATGTTCGCCCAGGCAGGAATTCCGGCGCATTAGGATAATGTCCCCCGCTGGCGGGGGCAAAGGGGGTGGATATTTTTGTTGATATTGCCGTAATGTTTTATCGTAGGGCGCGCGTCAGCCCCAACAATTTCCACCTCCGTCACTGGGTGACACCTCCGCCGGCGGAGGACATAAAACTGCAATATTAACGATTGCGACACAGTATCGCATGCCGGATAAAAACTGTTTGCACGAATTCAGGATAAGAGCATGGATTTCAAAAATAAATTCCGGGGCGGCAAATCAAAACTTTGGCAGGGTCTGCTGGCGGGCGTCATCGGCGCCCTTATCGCTTGTGTCTTTTTCTTTCCCGGCTGGCTTTCTCGCTGGGAGGCGAAGACCTGGGACTGGCGAGTCAACATCCTGGCAACCCCGTCACCTGCCACACCAAAAATCCGTTTAATCCTGCTCGATCAAAACAGTCTGGACTGGGGCAAAGATGAAAACGGCCTGTCCTGGCCCTGGCCGCGCGAAGTTTACTCGACAATTATCCAATTCTGCAAGCGCACGGGCGCAAAGTCTCTGGCCTTTGATGTGCTCTTTACGGAACCCTCCAAATACGGCGTGGCGGACGATCAGGCTTTTGCATCCGAAATGAAGGGGTTTAAATCTTTTGTGGGAGCTGTTTTTCTCAGCAAGACGGCGGGCAGCGAAAAACGCTGGCCTGCTTTTGCTCCCGCGCCGGCTTTGAATGTTCAGGGACTTGACCTGTGGATCACGGATACCGGACATGACGCCTTTCTCCGAGCTTCGTTTCCTGTGGCGGAGATATCCGCCGCCGCAGGCCTTCTGGCCAATGTTCACCTGAATCCTGATGCAGACAGCGTCTATCGACGGGCGGCGCTTTTTGAGGCCTTTGACGGCAAGATTTTACCGTCGCTTGCCTTGGCGAGTTATTGGATCACAACACCGGATATGTCTTTGAAAATTTATCCGGGAAGCTTCATGCTGGGCGATAGGGCAATTCCTATCGATGCTGCAGGCAAGACCATTCTTAACTTCCGCGGCCCGTCGGGAACCCACAAAGCGTATAGTGCGGCATCGGTCATTCAAAGTGAACTGCGTCTCCAAAATGGAGAGACACCTGTTATCAAGAATCTGGAAGAGTTCAAGGACGCCTATGTCTTTTTCGGTTTCTCCGCTCCCGGCCTATTTGATCTTCGTCCCACGCCTGTTTCCGGTGTTTATCCCGGTGTGGAAATTTCCGCCACGATGCTCGACAACCTGCTGGCCAACGATTTTATCCGGCCTGTCCCCCTGGCTCTTGTTGTTGTCATCACCCTGATCATTGTTCTTCTTGCCGGTATGGCAACGTCTTGGGTCTCCGGTATTTTTAAAAGCGTCCTGGTCTATGCGTTCTTTATCTCGGCGCCGGTTGTCCTTTGTCTAATCGCTTACCGGTTGGGTTTCTGGCTGCCGCTGGTGGTTCAGGAGGCGGGTGTTGCCGTGACACTTTTCAGCGCGGGGCTTATTTATTACACAACCGAGGGACGGCAGAAAACTTACATCAAAAGCGCTTTCAAGCAATACCTGAGCCCCGCTGTGATTGAACAGCTTATTCAAAATCCCGAACGGCTGAAACTGGGCGGTGAGCGGCGGATGCTCTCTATTTTTTTCTCCGACCTGGAAGGCTTTACGAGCATATCGGAAGGTCTTGATCCGGAAGCGCTCACCAGTTTGCTGAATGTTTACCTCACGGCCATGACGGACATCATCCATGAAGAAGGCGGCACCGTGGACAAGTATGAAGGGGATGCGATCATCGCCTTCTGGAACGCGCCTCTTTCGCAGCCGGATCACGCTGTCCGCTGTGTTCGTGCCGTGCTAAACTGTCAGGCGAAACTTGCCCTGATGCGTCCTGCCCTTCGGGAAAGTCTGGGAAGGGATTTGAAAATGCGCATCGGTGTCAATACCGGCTACGCCGTGGTCGGCAATATGGGTTCCCATTCCCGGTTTGATTATACGATGATCGGCGATGCGGTGAATCTGGCGGCGCGCCTGGAAGGCATCAACAAGCAGTTCGGCACCTATACCCTGCTTTCACAAGCCACGATGGAACAAATGGCCGGCGCTTTTCCTGTGCGGGAAATTTCGCGGGTAGCGGTGGTGGGCCGTAAAGAGCCGGTGGTTGTTTACGAACCGATGTTGACGGAAAGTATCGATACGCAGAAACAAAAGATCATGGCGCAATTTGCTGAAGCGCTGGCTTTGTTCTACCGGGGCGACTTTGCTCAAGCCCGGGAATTATTTTCCGTCATGACAGGCGAAGATGCCGTGGCGAAAGCCTATGTTGCCAAATGCGACGAACTGATCGCCGATCCGCCGAAAAATTGGCAAGGGGTTTGGGTGATTACGACGAAATAGGTTCAGAGTTCAGCGGTTCACGGTTCAGTGGTTGAAAGGCTGGTTCGGTGAAGATTGAACATTTTGAAGATATTGAGGCATGGCAATTAGCTCGCGAATTGACCAGAACGGTGTATCGTCTGACAAAGATGTCCGGTTTTGCGCATGACTATGGGCTCAAAAGACAGATACAGGAAGCGGCCGGATCAGCCATGCATAACATTGCCGAAGGTTTCGACGCCGAGACCAATGCGGAGTTCATTCGGTTTTTGCGCTACGCCAAGCGGTCTTGCACTGAAGTTCAGAGCGAACTCTATGTTGCTTTAGATGAGGATATATATCCATGACTGAATTTCAAGACGCATACGAACAGGCCAGACGCACACGTTCAGCAATTCGCGGATTCATCAATTACCTCAATAAGTATGAAAAAAGCAAAATGAACCGTGAACCGTTGAACCCCTGAACCTTTAGCTTTTAACCTTCTTTCCAATGTGCAACCAGGTGATGCCGAAGGTCAGTGGATATTTTTCCACATTCACCATGCCCGCCTCCTGCATGATCTTTGCGAATTCATCGGGGGAGGGGAAGTTCATGATCGAGTCGGCCAGATAATAGTATGCGGCGGGATTCTTTGAAAATATTTTTGCAAATGCCGGCAGCAGATAATTCAAATAGACATAGTAAATCAATTGAAAGAACCGATTCTGCACAAACGTCATCTCCAAAACCATCACCTGTCCGCCAGGAGCGGTCACCCGCATCATTTCGGAAAGCGCGCGGAGTCGATCGGGAATATTGCGGATGCCGAAGGCAATGCCGGTGACATCGAAGCTGCTGTCCTCAAAAGGCAAAGACAGCGCGTCGCCCTGCCTGATTTGAATACGGTCGGCAAGGTTTTTCTTTAGAACTTTATTTTTTGCCGCTTCGACCATTTCCGGCACAAAATCGAGGCCGGTCACGGAAATTTGCGGATGTTTAACGGCTGCCGCAACCGACAGATCGCCCGTGCCGCAGGCGACATCGAGATAGCGGTTGGTCTGAAAAAAGCGCATTTTTTTTGCGGTAAAGTTGCGCCAGGCCACATCGCGCCGCAGGCTTAAGAAGCGATTTAAAAAATCATATTTGCCGGTGATGGTGGAGAAAATTTCCTTCACCATGTTGATGCGTTCGGCATCCGTGATCGTTTTTACCTGCGGATACTTTTCGGGAGCTGGTTGAGGCATAATAAGCATAAGATGAATATCCAGTTTCCTTCCCGATCAACCCGGTTGTCTTACCAGTCCTGCAACTGGGTTCACGCCTGACCCTTAATACTTACTTGAATAGCGCAATAGTGACGCCGGCCACGACAGCGACGTTCATCAGAATTTGCGTGATATCCTTGATCTCCCTCAGCCAGGCGATACGCTCTATTTTTTCCGGCACGACGATGGTATCGCCCGGTTCGATTTGTCGAACTTCCCCGCCACGCGTCGTCATTTCCCACCTGTTGTGCGAAGAGCTCCAACCTATAAAACTTTTGGATACTTTTCGGGCGCTACCGTCAACTTTCATAACATATACGTTTTTTGCATCGGCATAGTAAGAGTAGCCGCCGGTGGCGTCGATATAATCCTGGTAGCCCAGTCTGTCGGAATACAGATGGCTGCCCTGTGACATGACGGAACCAATCACATTGACCACGTTGTTCTTTTCCGGAATCTCCAGCGAGTCGCCATCCTCTAATTCAAAGTCGCAGTCAGATCCTTTCATGGCTTTCATGTCCGCCAGGTAAATGGTCATTCTTCCAGTGGCCTTAACTTTTCTTAAATTCTCTATGAACACTTTCCTTTGTTCCAGTTCACCTTTCTTTGCTGCTATTTCTTCCGGTGTTGAGGCAATGGATAGCTGGGCCGATCCTGCGGAGAGTAAGTCTTTTTCCATCCTGTTGGTCATTTCTTCTAGGCCTTTTTGTTGAAGCTCTCTCACGCGCTCTCGAGTAAAATACGCTCCCCGGAGATAGGCGTGCTGTGTAAAACCGCCGGCCCTTTCAATGAGATCAGATAACTTTTCTCCCCTTTTGATGGGATATCTACCGGCAAATGCAATCTGTCCGGAGAGATTGACGAATCTCACGTTCTGGTAATCGGTAATTTGTTTCACCAGCAATCTGTCGTTGGGTGCTAAAGTCAGATTGTGAGCTGCATCGCCTTCCAGTGCTTTGCGCAGATTGATGCTTTTATGCGCCATTTTCCCCGTTTTCCCTTCGACGATTTCAGTGGAAGTGATCTCGGCTTCGTCAAGATAGGCGGAATCCAAAACGCTACCTGATTTAAAAACCAAGTCGCGAACGGTCATATTTTCCGTGAATTTATAGATTCCGGGATTGGGCACATCGCCTGCAACGAAAACGCTTCTTTTTGGATTCTTTTCCCATATGGAGTGTATAATGATCTGGTCCTTGTCTTGTAACAGCAAATTGTCCCTCGGATCATCTGCCATCGCTCGGGCCACATTAAAATAAGTTGTTCTATATTCATTGTTTGCATACTGACGGATAATTTCACCGTTTTCCAGAGACGCATTGCTGGCCAAACCTCCGACATTTAATATCGCGTCTTTAATTTTCATGTTGCCCGTCAGATCAATGCGTTGTTTCATCTGCATCTTTTTCCCCAGGATTTTAAGTCTTGCCGCCAGATCCATTTTGCCCACCTTTTCCAACTCGATTTGCAGGTAGCTCATGGTGCCTGGAATTGGCCTTTTTTCTACTTTAATTTCATCTTCAATGTCTTCGATTTTTGAGGCTAATAGATAAAGTCGGGCGTCCTTATTCAGTTCCTCTTTAATTTGGCTGAACTCTGCCAGAATTGCGTTATTACGAGCGCCGTATTGGCCTGGTGCCGGAGCGCCGTATTGACCTGGTGCCACAGCGCCGTATTGGCCTGGTGTTGTGATCCTGTCCTGATCCGAAGGCGCGGAAGTTCCTCGAATTTCACCTTCCACCGTTACAAAAGGCTGATCCTTGAATAAAGACTGGTGAAATATAAAAATTTGGTCCCTGGGCGTTAATTCATAGTTGTATGCGGCATCATTTTGCAGAATAAGCTTTCCCAGGTTGAAAGGAATCAGAACAATCTCCCGGCTGGGCGGGCTTTCTCTTTTTATAAGCGCATAATTAAGGTAGGTTTCATTTTGAAGATCATCGGCCTGGCTCACCAAGTCCTTAATCCTCATACCCGTTGTGAAAGCATATTTACCCGGACGCTTGACATTGCCATTTAAATACACGGCATTTTCATCGAAATCCACGATGGAGAAAACCTTGACCAGATCCGCATCCTGAATCACAAAATGTTTGACGTTGTCAAGAGTCTTATCGTTGATGTCGATCACGATTTGCTTTTCGTTTTTGACAATCCTCTCCACCTGCATCTGCTGCGTGTAAGCGCCGGGGATGATGCCGCCGGCCATATCAAAAAGGTTCTGTAAATCGAATTTGTCTTTCAGTTCGTAGATGGCGGGACGTTTTACGTTGCCGGCAATGCCAACCAGGGGGCCTGTGACCGGAACAAAAACAACGTCTCCCGCCTGCAAAACAACATCCCGCGACTTATCGCCCTTTAGAAAGAGATCATAGAGGTCAAAGTAGGTGACGATCTTGTCCTTCCTGCGCAATTCCACGCGCCTCATCGACCCGATCTCCGAAGGGCCGCGCGCCAGCATCAGGGCGTCGGTAATGGTCGCCAGCGCGCCGATGGTGTAAGCGCCCGGCCTATTGACATCACCTAAAACAAAGATGGGAATGGTCCGTGTGGAGCCCATAGAGATATCAATATTGGTTCCCACAATCTGGCCGGTTTTCGATATTAGATACTTGGACATCTGATTAAAGGTCATACCCGCAACCTGAACTGGACCTACCTCGGGGATGGTGATTTTTCCGTCCCGGTCAACAATCAGTGAAAGCTGGGCACTCATGCGGCCCCATAAAAGAATATTGATTTCGTCTCCCGGGCCGATGACGTAATCCAAGGGAACAGGGATGTCTTTGCGTTCTGTTAAAACCCTTACGGTTGCTTCCTGAAAGAATTCGCTGCCAAATGGTTTCAGATCAAGGGGAATATCCTGATATTGGCTGATTCGCCGCGCCCGGTTGAAAAGAGAGGCCTCCTTGGTTATCTCAACCGTTGTTTTAGTTTCGGTGCTAAACTTAAACGCTTCAGGAAATTTTTCTTTTCTATCTGTTTTTTCGGTTGTTGTCTTGTCTTGTTTTTCAAACGCTTCCTTACCCTTTTGGATTTCTTCCGGTGTCAGATTGATGCCGGATTTTTGTAAATCCGATTGGATAGTCCTTTGATCCTTCAGGGTGGTTGACGATGGTCTTCTTGTCTGCGCCTGGCAATTGCCGGTATTTGCAACGGTCATGTAAATGATATGCCCTGCGGCGAAAAAAATAAGCAGGATCAGTAAAGTAAAAATTCGTTTATTCTGCATGATGCCCTCCGGCAAATTTGGCTTTAATTTTTTTTACATATTCTCTAAAAAATACCACAAAGACAGCGAAAAAAAGCGACACAATAAAAGCGATAAAAACCATTTGCGCTCTTTTGGGTTTGCTTTTCTGATCAGGCGCCATCGGCGGATCCAGGACTTTAAAGGCGAAGCCTTCCTTGACTTCCGCCATCATTGTCGTTTCGATTTTGTCGGCGATGAGATTATAAATTTTTTGCTGGACAATAGGATCTTTTGTTTCCTGAAGCTGTTTTTCCAGATATTCTCTGTTGGTAATAGCAACGCGCTTGGCTTCCGAACTCATGTGATCGTTCAAAGAGGCGATAAAATAGTTGGCAATCCGGGTAGCCATATCCGGGTCATGGTAGTTCACGGTGATGGTGATAACATCTTCTTTTGCATTATAGTTGATGGAGACATATTCTTCCAGTGCTCGAATGCCGTCCCACATGTCGGGAGCGCCGGGTTCCTTTTTGGGTGTGTTCGGTTGTGCCGGTTTTATTTTACTGATCAGTGCCAATGGATTCAGGCTGAAGCCGCCGCTCGTTTTCTTCCAGGTCTTCTTTTCCTCATCCCACTGCTTGGGGAACAGGACGGGTAGGAGATTATATTTTTCGATTATATTTTTCTTTAAGACATTGGACTTCAGGAGGCTGACCAGTTCTGTGGATGACGCAGCGCCGGGCATGGCAATTCCGGCCAGGCTGGCTAAGCCGCCGAATTGGGACGCCAGAGAGGATATCCTTCCGCCGCCGTCTTTAGAAGATACCGGTTTGAGAACCGCTTGTGCCGTGTAAATATTGGTTATAGTGAGAGAATAACCGGCTGTGGCCAACGTGACAATGACGGCTATCCAGATGATGAGCTTTTTACCCTTCCAGATTGTTCTTGCCAGTTCCAGAAGATCAATTTCATCTTCGTTTTCAGCGACGACGTTAACGGGTTCTGATGGTTTTTTTTCTTCAGTCATGCCGGCCTTTCTTGAATATGCCTGTTTTTATAAAGTATCGAAGTATGATCAAAAATAGCAATTTTAACCCGATTTGCATAGCATGAAGCGACGCAGGAATCAACTTAAAATCTGCTTATTGAGAACGGTGCTGACCATGGACCGCACGCCTTAAACAGACGAATCACGGCGCTGAATAAATTGAATTGTCAAACAGGGTGGTTTCAGTTATAGTTTCGTCATAAGGAGCGGTTCACGGTATTTCTTTTTCAGCGGGCAATTGTAGGGAACGGACAATGTCATGAGAAATGTGGAAGGTGGTACGAAACAAAGCAGGTTCTGGGGGGAAACGACCGCTTTTCTTGCCCTGTTTCTGGACAACGCCGGGGTGCTGATATTTTTAAATGCCATCCTTGTTTTCACTTTCAATTTTCCCGTGGATATTATCCTGACGCGTATGATTCCGGGCACGGCCATCGGCGTCTTGCTAGGTGATCTGATTTATACCTGGCTTGCCATTCGGTTGAAACGAAAGACCGGACGGGCAGATGTTACGGCGATGCCGCTGGGCCTCGATACGCCGTCCACCATCGGAATCGCCTACGCCGTTCTGGGTCCTGCCTATGTCATCACGCGCGACGCACAACTCACCTGGCAGATCGGCATAGCCACGCTCTTCATGATCGGCGTCGTTAAAATCTTCACCTCTTTTTTCGGCGGGTGGATTCAACGCAATATTCCCACCGCGGGACTCTTGGGATCGATTGCCGGCATCGGATTGATGCTGCTGGGTTTTTTGCCGCTCGTCGAAATATTCAATGAAGCCGTCGTGGGCATGGTGGCCATGGGCCTAATCTTTGCCGCGCTTTTCAGCAGGCTGCATCTGCCCGGACGCATTCACGGCGTTCTGGCGGCGGTAATTTTCGGCACGGTGATCCATTTTGTGCTGGGTTACAGCGGCTACCTGCCGGAGTATCAGGCGCCTTCCTGGGAGATGCAGCTTTGCCTCCCGGTGTTTTCCATCGATTTTCTCAAAACCCTGCCGCAGAGTATTCATTATCTGCCCATTGCCATCCCCTTCGGCATTCTGACCATCGTCGGCGGCATTAATAATACGGAAAGCGCCCGTCTGGCGGGCGATCATTACCACACCAGGGACATTCTGCTCACCGAGGCCTTCACCTCCCTGATTTCCGCTTTCTTCGGCGGTGTGGCGCAAACGACGCCCTACATCGGCCATCCCGCCTACAAAAAGATGGGCGCAACTTGGCGGTACACGCTGGCGACCGGGCTGGCCGTCGGCATCGGCTCCGTGGTCGGGCTGATGTCGCTTTTTGTCAGCATCATTCCGCGTGCGGTCATCGCGCCCATCTTCATCTTTATCGGTTTTGAAATCATCCATCAGGCCTACAAAGAATCGCCGCCGGCCCATTCTCCGGCGGTGAGCCTGAGCTTTTTGCCGGTCATCGCCAGTCTGGTGATGATTATTCTCGGACAGTTTCTGGGGGCCATGAACATTACGAAGGACTTACTGCCGTTGCGTTTGCAACATCTGCATCAAACGCTGACCATGCTGAGTAACGGATTTATCCTTACGGGGCTTCTCTGGGGCAGCATGCTCGCCTTCCTGATTGATCATCGGGCGAAACTCGCGGCCTTATGCGCCGCTGTCTGCGCAGTGCTGACGCTTTTCGGTGTCATTCATTCGATCATGCCCACCGGAGAGCTTTACCTGCCCTGGCGAGTGGCGTCGGATGCGCACTACATGCTTGCCCTGGCCTATCTGGCTCTCTCGGGCATTCTGC
>JANYAF010000040.1 GCA_025355175.1 Deltaproteobacteria bacterium
CAGCTTTTCCGCGCGCTTGGCGGCAGTCTTCAGGACATCCTCCTTCAAACCCCATTTCAACGCGCCGGTGGGACAAGCCTTGACACAGGCCGGCTCCAGGTTATTGGTAATTCGGCTTTGGCACATATCGCATTTATAGACCTTATCCGTTCTTTCGTCATACCGCGGAATTTCAAACGGACAGGCCGCAACGCATTCTTTGCAGCCGATGCACTTTTCATGATCAAGGCCGACGGTCTTGGTCTCTTTGTTATAGTACAGAGCGCCGCTGGGACAAACCGTTACACAGGCCGCATCGGTACAATGCATGCAGGCTTCCTTGCGGAATAACCATTTGATGTTGCCCTTGTCATCCACATAATCCTGAAAATGAATGAGCATGAACGTATTAGTCGCAAGCGAAGGCGGATTCTGGTACGTACCTCTATTTTCCGTCTGCGAGGCTTTCAGACCATTCCACTGCTTGCAGGCGAGCTGGCAACCACGGCAGGCGGTACATTTCGAATCATCGTATAGTTTAATTTTCTCGGCCATGTTACTTCACCCCCTTCTTTACAACATTCACCATGAAGGCTTTGCTCTCCGGAATCATGGTGTTGGCGTCGCCGATGGTTGACGTCAAGATATTGGCCGCGTCACCCTGGGTGAACACTTCCGCCTTCTTGTCGCCGGGATTATAAGCCCGGTCTTTGTTCGTAATCCATCCGTAATGCCAGGGAATGCCGACTTCGTGAATGGTGTTCCCGTCAATATTGAACGGTTTGAAACGCGGCGTGACGATTGCTGTACATTCTACCTCGCCTCGTGCGGAACTGACGGCGCATTTATCACCGTTTTGAATGCCCTTGTCTTTGGCTAACTCTTGGCTCATTTCCACAAACATGCCCGGCTGCATTTCCGCCAGCCACGGACACCAGCGGGTCAGAACACCCGTCTGCCAGTGTTCACTGACTCGATAAGTTGTTCCGATGAACGGGAACCGCGGATCGCAACTGCCAACGCCGGAGTATACATCAATATCGGAACCCACGCCGGTCTTGTCGAAACGCTTGATAACCGGATTGTTCTTTTGCGGTGACATCAGGTTCTTCTCCACCGGGCATTCCAGTGGCTCATAATGCTCGGGGAAAGGACCATCGACCAGACCCGGTCCATAGAGACTGGCCACGCCATCCGGCTTCATGATGAAAGGCGGCCGACCTTTGCCGGGATCACCTGCGCCGTCGGGAACATCGCCCGTCCATTTTTCGCCGTTCCATTTGATAACAGCGCGGGATGGATCCCATGGATTGCCGTTTGGATCTACAGAGGCACCGTTATAAATGATACGGCGGTTAACCGGCCACGTCCAAGCCCATTCGGAGAAGAGGCCCAGGCCGGTAGGATCGGCCTGACCGCGGCGCATGGACAGGTTGCCCTTTTCGCCAACGGAACCGCAATAGACCCAGCAACCCGATGATGTAGAACCGTCATCCTGCAACCAAGCAAATGTCGGAACGGGTTCGCCCTTTTTGAATTCTCTGAATTCGCCCTTCTTGGTCGGATTTTCCACTTTCTTATCCTGGAGGAAGAAGCCGTTGATTTCAGCGGCGACTGCCCGAGGATCATAGTGAAATTCATGACCCACTTTTTTGCCGTAGGGCCAGGTTAGAAGCGTCAGGGCTTCCTTGTTGGGGCCACCCTTTTTCTCATAGAGTCCTTTAACTTTGAAGAAAATTTCACTCATGATATCGCCGTCGGGCAGCGACTGCCCTACGGGGCTAATCGCTTTATAGCGCCACTGCATCAAGCGGCCGCTGTTGGCGATACTGCCTTCTTTTTCAATAGAAGATGCGCAGGGCAGCATAAAGACTTCCGTTTTGATTTTTGTGGGATCCATACCTGGGCCGCGCCAGAAGGATCCTGTTTCGTTGTCGAACAGGTTGACGTTGACCATCCAATCGAGTTTGGTCAGGGCCAGGCGGGTTTTATTGGAGTGAGCACCGCTGCAAGCGGGATTCATACCCCAGGCGAAGAAACCCGTGAATTTTCCCTTGTACATCTGATCAAAAATCGTCAGCCAGGAGTAATTACCTCCATCATCGAGCTTGGGCAAAATCGCATAAGCATCTTCGATGGTCAAATTTTTCCCGTACATGGAACGCAGGAAACTGGCCGAATATTTCGGGAAGTTTTTCCACCAGTTGAGAGAATCTTTTTCCTTGGTTTTCGGTGTTCGTTTTTCATTGAAGTCTTTGAGCGTCGTAAGTGAGGCTGTCGGCGCTCCGATATAACCGGGCCAGATGTGGAAAAGCAGACCGTGGTCGGTGGACCCCTGAACGTTGGACTCGCCTCTCATGGCCGCGACACCACCGCCCGCTATACCCATGTTGCCCAGAAGCAACTGGATAATGCACATCGTGCGGATGTTCTGTACGCCTACCGTATGCTGCGTCCAGCCCATCGCGTAAAGCTCGACACCCGCCTTGTCCGGTTTTCCCGTGGACCCGTATATCTTATACACCTCGATTAATTTATCCTGGGGTGTTCCGGTAATTCTCGATACGAGTTCCGGTGTGTAACGCGAATAGTGTTTTTTCAAAAGCTGGAAAACGCTGTTCGGGTCTTTGAGGCTCTTGTCTTTCTTGATCACGCCCGCAGCATCCGTCTGATACGACCAGGTGTCTTTTTCATACTTACCGCTTACCAAACCGGAAAAGACGCCCTTGTTTTGTCCGGGCATCTTAAAGGCCGGATTCACCAGGAAACTGGCGTTGGTGTAGTGTTTCACATACTCTTCAAAATACAGTTTGTTGTCAAGAATGTATTTGATCATGCCGCCCAGGAAAGCGATATCCGTTCCTGAACGAAGAGGTGCGTAAAGATGTGCTTTGGCCGCTGATTGCGTAAAGCGGGGGTCAACACAAATGACCTTAGCACCCCTTTTATCAACTGCTTCCTGAATCCACTTGAAGGAGACAGGGTGATTGGAGGCGGGGTTACTGCCCATAATCAAAATTACATCACTATTTTTAAAATCGACCCAGTGATTGGTCATTGCGCCACGTCCGAACGACTCTGCCAGAGCCGGTACAGTTGGACTGTGTCAAATACGGGCCTGATGTTCTATATAAACAAGGCCCAACCCCCTTAAGAATTTTTGGTATGTGAAGCATTCCTCAAGATCCATCGCTGCGCTGCCGACCGATGCAATGCCTTCGGTACGGTTGACAACTTCACCTTTGCTATTGGTTTTTTTGAAACTGGCATCCCGGCTTTTCTTGACGTTTTCGGCGATCTTCTCTAACGCCCATTCCCACTCCACTTCTTTCCATGCAGTGGCGAAAGGGGCTCGGTAAAGCGGCTTGCCCAGGCGATTCTCGTTGACGGCCATCTGATAGATTGAGCCGCCCTTACTGCACAGAGAACCTTTGTTGATGGGGCTATCGGGATCCCCCTCTGTGTTGACGACCTTGCCGTCGCGCACGGATACGATAATGCTGCATCCCACGGAACAGTAAGGACAAACGGTGGTGGTTTCTTTCGCGTATTTGATTTTCAGCTCTTGGGCATGCGCGGATACCGGCCTCAGGCTGATGCCTAATCCGCTGACTGCCACGACAGCGCTGGAAATCTTTAAGAAACCTCTTCTGCTGACGTTCATGAATTCCTTCTCCTTTCCTCAGAATTTATACATATTCTTTTCATGATCTTTGACCTTCAAAATACAGCCATTTCCATTTTTCGACCATTTTCAGGGAAAAGCTGACAAGAAAAACCAAGGCAAAAGAGCACGACGCTTTTCTAGAAAATAACGCTTTAACTGCGTTTCCTCTATATATTCAATGCCAACCGTTGTCAATGCAAAAATATGAACAATTCTGGGCACTAATGCCATATTTGACATAACATAAAAAAGCAATAATATCGGAGCGCTACAAAGCTTGTCTCTGCGGCTTCCAGCGAGAATGACTTTTAGTCAATCAAAGAAAATGGGAGAAAAAAGTATGATTTCATTTTAGGAGAAGGCACTCATCAGACAATGGTTGACATGTGGGGTTGATTTTTTTATAGAGAGCGCGTACTACACAAAACGTTGAAGGATAGAGAAAGGTAAAGCAGTCATGGGCGATTCACAATCTGATATTCGTACAAAAATTATTGCTGCCGCGCAAAAGGCCATTGCCGAATTGGGGGTATCCAATACCACCCTCCAAGTCATTGCCGATGGCGCCGGCATCAGCAAAGGCTCTTTGTATTATTATTTCAAAACCAAGGATTCCATCCTTTATAGCGTTGTTGACGAAGATTTCCGCATCTCCAGAACGATTATGCAACAGTACCGGGCGGGTAAATTGGACAAAAGGCAGTTGCGGGCGGCTATTATCGCGGGACTTAAAGAACGCCTGGAGAAAAAAAGCGAAAACAGGCTTCATCTCTATCTGGCTCATGAGGCAATGCTCGGCAACCAGGAATTGATGGTCAGTTATCAGGCGAAGTATGCCGATTGGGTCAAAGACATTGCTGAAGGCTTTTCCATCGCCTTTGATGTCCCGAATTCTTCCTGGACGAGGCTTCTTGCTTTCTTTTTTATTTGTACGATGGATGGGTGGTGCATGCAGGACCTCCTGGAAATCAGCACCGTACCGAAGAAGGATGCGGTCAGAATCATATCGGCCATCTTCAGCGATGAAAAGAAAGCGGAAATCATGAAATCCCTGATGGAAGACAAATAACCTTTACCCGCATGATCCCTATTTCACAAAGTCCTTTTCCCTCTAATAAAAAATACTAGGACAACTGTATAAAATTTCACCTTGACAAAAAACATTGAATCGTGATTTACGCGCTTTTAAGTCGGCCGGCTGGCCGACTTAAAATAAAGAAACAGGAGAAGCATCATGAGCATCACGAACTGGAAAGCGGACTACGAAAAAAAATGCGTAACAGCGCAGGAAGCGGCATCGGTTATCCAATCGGGGGATAAGATTATTCTGCTCCCCGTCAACAGCATGCCCATTAACATTCTGAACGCACTTGCTGCGCGCAAGGAAGAGCTTCACAAGGTAAAGATCGCAAGTAATCTCATGACCTACCCCTTCGCTTTTGTGCAGGGTGATTACGCCGGGCACATCACCTATTACAGCGGATACTTCGGGCCTTTGGAGAGAATGTTTCACCCACAGGGGAATGTGGTTCCCTTCCCCATGCATTTGTCGAAGAGTTCTATCGCCCTGGATCGTGCCAATTATTCAGACGTCGCCCTGCTTGAGGTCACCCCGCCCGACAAGCTCGGCTACATGAATCTGGGGCCGTGTGGCGCTGTCTATGGGCGATACGCTATCGACAAATGCAAGAAGGTCATCGTGCAGGTCAACACCAAGACGCCGTGGATCCACGGAATCGATAACCTGGTCCACGTGGACGAAGTGGATTATATCGTAGAGGCTGATCATGATCTCGTTCCCGTGCCCGAGATCACGATTACGAACGTGGAGAAAAAAATTGGCGAGAACATCGCCGCGCATATCCCGGACGGCGCCACTATCCAACTGGGTATCGGCGGCATCCCCAACGCCGTAGCCTATTTCCTTCATGACAAGAAAGACCTGGGTGTCCATGCGGAAATCCTGAGTGACGCCGTGGCAGAGCTCGCCGAACTAGGCGTGATTACCGGAAGGAAAAAGACCCTTTACCCGGGCAAGATCGTCGTGGGTGGTCTCATCATCGGCACGAAGCGACTGCTTGATTTCGTGGACAACAACCCGACCATCATGACCATGCCCATTGCCATAGCAAATCATCTGGATATCATCAAACAGAACGACAACCTTTGTTCCATCAATGCAGGACTCACCGTGGACCTCACCGGTCAGGTGGCCTCGGAAACCATCGGCCACACCCCCTACAGTGCCACCGGCGGCCAGCTCGACTTTGTCAGGGGCGCCGCCGCGTCGAAGGGTGGAAAATCGTTCATCGCCTTGAAATCCACCTCAACGAAAAAAGATGGAACCCTTACGTCCAGAATCGTGCTCAATATGACACCGGGCACCGTGGTCACAACGCCCCGCTCCGACGTGATGTATATCGTCACCGAGTACGGCGTGGCAGACCTCTATATGCGATCGGTGCCCGAACGGGTCAAGGCGATGATCTCCATTGCCCACCCCGATTTTCGTGAAGAGCTGGAAAGGCAGGCCCACGAGGCAAAACTGCTGATCCCTGCCTGCAATCCGGAGAACCTCTAATTTTATAATTCTGGAGGATTTTCACAAAACGTTTCCAAACAAAAAGCAAACAGGAAAGGAACGCGAACATGAATCATCTATTACCTGAATTCCCGGCTCAATGTAACGAGGCCGGCGGGGCGATCCCCATTGCCTCATAAAGCTCGATCTGTTTCTTTGTTGCTTCACCTACGCGCAGGTCATAACCCGGGTACTCAAAGCATTCAATGATGTCCATTTCATC
>JANYAF010000057.1 GCA_025355175.1 Deltaproteobacteria bacterium
TATACCAGCTCAAAAAGAAAGACCTCAATGTGATGGACTTTGATGATCTGCTTAACAACTGCCGTCGCTTGCTTCATGAAAACCCCGATATTTTGCAAACGCTTTCCCAGCGATTTCATCATGTTCTGGTGGATGAATATCAGGACACAAATATCATTCAAGCCGATATCGTTGATCTGCTGGCCTCCGGCCATCGTAACTTGATGGTTGTGGGGGATGATTCGCAAAGTATTTATGCTTTTCGCGGCGCCAATTTCAGCAACATCATCCATTTTCCAGAGCGCTATCCCGACTGTAAAATATTCAAACTGGAGACCAACTATCGCAGCACGCCGGAAATACTGCACCTGGCCAACCTGAGTATCAACAATAATGAAAATCAGTTTCCCAAAGAGCTGAAAGCTGTTCGCAACAAGGGGATGAGGCCGGTCATTGTTTCCGCGCAAAATGTTTTAAAACAGGCGGACTTTGTCGCACAGCGGATTACTGAATTGACCCGCAGTGGCGTGCCATACAGCGAAATAGCGGTGCTTTACCGGGCGCATTATCATTCGATGGAAGTGCAGATGGAATTTGTAAGGCGTGATATTCCTTTCGACATCCGCTCCGGTATCCGCTTTTTTGAGCAGGCCCATATCAAAGATGTAACATCTTATATGAGAGTGCTGGTCAACCCGCAAGATGAACTGGCCTGGCGCAGGCTTTTGATGATGTATCCCAAAGTGGGCAAGGTCACGTTTGAAAAACTATGGCGCTATCTGGCCTTGCAGGATAATCCGCTCGAAGCGATACTGACTAATGAGTTTCTCAAAGCCGTACCGAAATTGGCGCAGGCAGGGGTGCAGCAGTGCCAAAAGACCTTGCTGTCTTTGCTTACGCTCGATGTTCCTGATCGAATACCGGAAAAGATCATTGAGATATTATTGAACGAAGGCGATTACCGGACTTACATGCAGGATACTTATTCCGACGCGCCCGCCCGTGAAGATGACTTGGTCCAGTTGGGAAACTTCGCAGCCAAGTTTGAGCGGATGGATGACTTTTTAAACGAACTGGCGTTGCTCACCAACATGTCCAAAGAGGAAGAAAAAGAAGACCGTCAAGAAGATAAGGTCATCTTAAGCACAATCCATCAAGCCAAAGGGCTGGAATGGTCTTATGTGTTTTTGATCTGGTGCGCCGATGGTATGATTCCCCTGCAGCGCGCGCTTAAGGAACCGGGCGGTGAAGAAGAGGAAAGACGCCTGTTTTATGTGGCCGTGACGCGTGCCAAGGACCAGCTCTACCTTTGTTCACCCGTGCTGGACTATACACGATCCGCAGGCACGCTGACGCTCAGCCCATCGCGCTTCATCAGCGAAATAGCGCCTCTGTCTCTAAAAGACGAACAGCGCCCGTTTGAACAATGGACGTTGTTCGATGATTATTAAGGCTCATCCGGGTGATATGATAAAGGGGGCAAGAGGACCCAGAAGGTCATGGATCAGTTGTTCCGCGTCAGCTCGCATTGAGATGCTGTTCATATGAATCATAAAAGGACTTCAGCATATCCGGAATGGGCAAATCATAAGGGCATTTCTCAACGCATGCACCGCAAGCATCACATTTCAAAACACTTTCCATGGGCAGACGGGAAAATTTCACAGCAACGGCAGGCGACATCCGGTTGGCGATGACTCGATACCCCATAGCCTGAGTGATCATCACGTCGTTCGGACATGGCTGACAGTATTCGCAACGACGGCAAAACTGCTTGCCCAACTCGGTCCTATAGCGCTCGATAAGATGGCCGTCGCTTTGTGTTGTCTTGTTCTCACGTTTATAAAAGGCAATAACCTGATCCACGGCTTCGACAGAATCAAAACCCGGAATCGGTATAACATCAGGATGCTGCCGCAAAAATTTGAAAGCGATGTCGGCATTGTCGATCATCCCACCCGCAAAGGGCTTCATCGCCAGGATGCCAAGCCCCCTTTCCCTGGCAACGGCATGGAGTTCGTCTTTTGCCGCGATCTCAATGAAATTGAAGGGAAACTGAATCGAGCTGAATAAATCTGTTTTAACCAATTTTAGCGCCATCTCCAGGCTGTGGGACGTGACGCCGATATGACGGATCTTGCCTTTATCCTTGGCGTGCAGCAGCGCTTCCATGGCCCCGCCCGGCACCATAATGGCCTTCCAATCCGCTTCCCTGGCTACCTGATGCAGTTGATAGAGATCAATATAATCTGTCTTCAGCCGCATCAGGCTTTTCTCAATGTGCTCCGTCATGCCTGCGGCATCACGTCGGATAGACTTTGAGGCAATGATCACCCGGTTGCGCATGCCATGAAAAGCCGTACCAATTTTTTCCTCGCTATCCAGGTACATATTGGCCGTATCGTAAATGGTGATGCCCTGATCATACGCCCGTCGCAATACATTCACGGCCAAATCCTTCTTGAGACGAATCAGGGGAATCCCCCCGAATCCCAACTCGGAGACCGTCAAGTCTGTTTTCCCAAAGAGGAAGTAACGCATCAAAAATGTCCTCCCATCTCTAACTTATAGGGCACATGATTTCTTAAAAGATCGGCGAACTTGTCGGTATCAATCGGTTTACTGAAATAAAAACCCTGCATCCCATCGCACGATTGCTCTTGCAGGAAGTTCATTTGCTCCTGATTCTCCACACCTTCGGCAATAATGTTAAGACTTAACGTTTTACCCATAGAAATAATCGCTTGGGTAATCGCTTTGTCCTCAGGATTTTGCATGATATCGTATATGAAGGATCGGTCTATTTTCAGTGTATCGATCGGGAATTTCTTGATATTAGCAAGAGAAGAATAGCCCGTACCAAAGTCATCTATAGCAAGTCGCACACCCAGGTTTTTGATTCTGGTCAGCACATCGATCACACGAACAGGATTATGCATCACCATACTTTCGGTAATTTCAATCTCCAACAGATTGGGGTCCATACTGGAATCCTTCAGCGCCTTTTCAATATCCTCTATCAGCCTGTCGTCCATTAGTTGGCGTGCCGACAAATTTATCGCCATACAAACCATGGGAAGACCCTGTTGTTGCCAGACGACGTTTTGTGCACACACCGTTTTTAAAACCCACCGACCAATAGAAACAATCATTCCTGTTTCTTCGGCCACTGGAATGAATTGCATCGGTGTTATTGGACCAAGATCCGGGCTGTTCCATCGTAGTAGCGCCTCCACGCCTGTGATAGCACCAGTCTTGACGTCCAGTTTCGCCTGGTATTGCAAAGAAAGCTCATTTCGTTCCAGTGCAAACCGCAGTTTGGTCTCTAGCGATAACCGTTCGACTGATTGAGACTTAATATCTTTCGAGTAGAGCTTAAAGTTATTTTTACCATCCTCTTTGGCATAATACATGGCTACATCGGCATTTTTCATCAGGGTTTGTTCGTCTTCCCCATCCTTCGGGTATATGCTGATGCCAATGCTGGCCGTTACACGACATTCCTCGCCCAGAATCGTCATAGGCCTGATAGCAGCGGAAAGAATCTTTTGGGCTACAGTAGCAACATAACTCACGTCGCCTATTTCTTCTATCAATACGACAAATTCATCGCCTCCCAGGCGGGCGACGGTATCTAACTCACGTAAGGATTGTTTAAATCGAACGGACATTTCTTGCAGGAGTCGATCTCCTGCATCGTGTCCCAGCGTGTCGTTGATAATCTTGAAGCGATCCAGATCGATAAAGAATACAGCGAAAACCCCCTTATGGCGTCGAGCAGATTGTATGGCATGATTGAGTAGCTGACTAAATAAAATGCGGTTGGGCAAGCCCGTAAGACCATCATATGTGGCAAGGTATTGAATCCGCTCTTCGGCGAGTTTACGTTCGGTGATGTCGTGGCCAACACCGCGAAACTCGTAAATATTGCCTTTCTGATTTCGTTTTGGAAGAATAGAGATCTCGGCAAAAATTGCGCTGCCGTCCGACTTGATAAACGTAAGAGGGAAATTTTTGATTGACTTGCCCGTTTCATAGACCTGGTGAAATTTCTCGTATACAGCGTCTGCTTCTGTCTGATTGAAGAAGGCGTGAAAATTCAAACGGGTCGACACGTTTGGAAAATCTCCCAAAGCACGGGTGATGGCATCGTTGAAAAAGAGAATGTTGCCGGACAGGTCGGTCTCAAAATACCATTCATCTATCTCTTCCATTATGGTCCGGTATCTCTCCTCGGATTGACGCAAAGCTTCTTCCATGAGCCTCTGCTCAGTGATATCCCGACCAATACCTCGAAAACCAATAATCTCACCTTTTTGGTTGAACAGAGGGAAGCCTGAAATTTCAGCAAACCTATTTGTTCCATCCTTAAGATTGGATGTGTAGAAAATGCCCCTTTCGGGCTTGCCGGTTTTGAAGATGTTAGCGAAGGCATTATACAGGATTTTGGTGTCTTCCGTCTTCACCTGTTCTCGGAAGGTTTTTCCAAGCAGTTCTTCTTTGGAATATCCTAAGAGACGGGATATTGCATCATTAACGAAGATATAATTGCCGGCAAGATCTACTTCAAAATACCCATTATCCATCTCTTCCAGTATGGTCCGGTATCTCTCCTCGGATTGACGCAAAGCTTCTTCCGCCTGCCGCCGCTCAGTTACATCCCTCAAAATACCGCTGAAAGCAATGATCCGGCCGACGGGATCTTTGATGGGAGT
>JANYAF010000083.1 GCA_025355175.1 Deltaproteobacteria bacterium
GGATTTCGGTGCGAAGAGAATGCCGGCTAATGCGCCTAAAGCCCCGCCGATCAGTAATCCAATGAATAAATGATCCTGTGGTTTTTCCTGCTCTGTCATAATAAACTTTCCTTTCTTTCCTTCTTTTCGGACTTGTGCCCAATGGCGATCAACCTCTTGCAATGAGGACGGGAATGCTTTTATCATTGTGGATAAAAAATTAGCAAGCCCATCAGCGGATCAACCCGAGAATGCCAATGACAATGAGATAGATGGCAACGATATAATTTAATAGTTTCGGGAAAATGAAAATCAATATTCCCGCGATTAAAGAAACCACCGGCTGTGGCGATATAGCGATTTGCATGGTATCTGGCCTCCTTTCTCAGCTCGGCATGAGCCGATATTTTTATAAGTCATAGGCTACGATCAGATGGCCATGAGTTTTGCCAACCCATTCTTGATCTACTTGGGTTGAGGCACCGGAGTTCCGGCGTAGCTATCCGGCTGCCATGCGTCGAACCTTCGGCATTGCTCACTTCCGGTCGATTTCGATATTTCCTTTATTACTGCTACTGGCGACTGCGAGCATGATGCCAATACCGATTGCGATCACCGCTGCAATTAAGGTCCATGCTGTACCGACACTGGCCAGAACACCCATTTTCCAAAGCGCAGCGAGAAGGCCACCAATCAATATAACATAACCAATAAGATACATACCTGTCCATTTCATGACAAACCTCCTATTGAATACACAAATGTAATTGCAAGTAGTCTGCCAATAGCCGAAGGGGAGCGAGAAGATTGAATTAATGATTTAATAACGGGTTGTTAGATTGGCAGGTCAGAACGGCCCCAGAAGCATGAGATGCTTCATTTGGCCTCAATATGCGGTGGAACCTCAGCATATTGAGGGATACTTTGCGGGGAGGCCAACCGATAGCTATGTAATGCTCCTTTTAATAGTTTATCTTTTGATAAAATATTTTTTTTGCCAGTTCGGCCGTTAATATATAAAGGAAAATAATGATTCCCAGAATCATCAGAAACGACAGGGGCAGGGGCACAAAACCAAATATCTTCGCAAGCGGTGTGAAAGGAAAGATCAGCGCAGCCACAACAACAGCCATTGTGGCGACGAGCAGATACCGTCCCGGCCGGCTTTTAAAGAAGGGCCTTCTGCTGCGAATGACCAACACGATGATTGAGGCGGAAATAACGGATTCCATGAACCAGCCGGTTCGGAATTGATCAGGTGTTGCGTGTAGAATGAACAACAGAACGCCAAAAGTTACATAATCAAAAACTGAGCTGATCAGGCCGAAAGTGAGCATGAATTTTTTAATAAAAGATATATTCCAGCGTCTCGGTTGACTGACCATCTCGGCATCTGTCCGATCCGTGGCGATCGTCATTTCCGGGAAATCAGTCATCAGGTTTGTGAGCAATATTTGCTTGGGCAGCAAAGGAAGAAAAGATAGAAACAGAGAAGCGCCGGCCATGCTGAACATATTGCCGAAGTTGGCGCTGGTTGCCATAAAGACATATTTCATGGTATTGGCAAGCGTCGTCCGGCCCTGATGGACACCTTGCACCAGCACCTCCAGATTCTTTTCCAGAAGCACGATATCAGCCGATTCTTTGGCCACATCCACCGCCGTATCAACAGAGATGCTCACATCCGAGGCGTGGAGAGCGGAAACATCATTGATGCCGTCTCCGATATACCCCACAACATGTCCAGCCTTTCTAAGCGCAAGAATAATGCGCTCTTTTTGGTTGGGCTCTACTTCCGCGAAGATGTCCGTTTGAGTTACCTGCTGCAACAAAGCGGCATCACTTATATCGCGCAGTTCAGGGCCGATGAGGATTTTGGCATCCAGCATTCCCACATCGTGACTTATTTTGGCGGCGACGAGGCGGTTATCTCCGGTGATGACTTTCAGGGAAACACCAAGTTGCTTGAGTCGCTCTATCGTTTCCAAAACGCCTTTTTTAGGCGGATCGAAGAAAAGCAGAAAACCGAGGAAAGTCATGTCCCGCTCGGAATCTTTGTTAATGACGGGCTCCACGCCCATATCCCGTGTGGCCACCCCGAGCACACGGAAGCCCTGGCTGCTGAGTTCCTCGAACTTTTGCTGAATCTCTTTCTCCACGGTGCTCGTGTCTATCTTGTTGCCGGCCTTGTTCTCCGCGAAAGGGCAGACCGCCAGCATATTCGTGAGCGCCCCTTTCGTAACCATGAAATACCGGCCATCCTTTTTGATCAGGATGCTCAAACGCTTCCGGATGAAA
>JANYAF010000169.1 GCA_025355175.1 Deltaproteobacteria bacterium
ATGGCATGCTGGCTGAAATAGCCGGGATAGACATTGGCGCCCAGATTTCGGCTGCCGGTTGAAGGATCGGCCTGGCCAGCCAGCACTTTTAAGAAAGTGGACTTACCCGCGCCGTTGACGCCCACGACAGCAATTTTATCCTGACGCCGGATAATTCCGCTGACACCGCCGAATACGGATTTGACGCCTCCGTCGGGACGTGGCCAGGTTTTACCAAGATTGTCGATTTTCACCACATCGTCGCCGCTGCGCGGGGGTTCGGCAAATTCGAACTTGATGGATCGCTGTTGGGGCGGGATTTCGATGCGTTCAATCTTTTCAATCTTCTTGACGCGCGACTGCACCTGCGACGCATGCGATGCCCGCGCGGCAAAACGGGCGATGAAGTCCTCTTCCTTGGCCAGCATTTCCTGTTGGCGGCGGTGGCTCGCCAGAAGCTGCTCGCGCCGGATTTCACGCTCGCGCAGATAAAAGTCGTAATTGCCGCTGTATGTTGTGATCGCACGGTTGGCGACTTCAATAATGCGGTTGCTGACGCGGTTCATGAATTCGCGGTCATGGCTGGTCATCAACAGCGCGCCCTTAAATGACGTGGAGAGCCAGTCTTCCAGCCAGATGATCGATTCCACATCCAGATGGTTGGTGGGTTCATCCAACAAAAGGACATCGGGATTGATGGACAGAATTTTGGCGAGCGCAATGCGCATTTTCCAGCCGCCGCTGAAGGTTTCTACCGGATGATAATAGTCATCGGGGCCGATGCCCAGACCGGTCAAGATGGTTTGCGCGCGGCTTTCCAGATCGTAGCCGCCGCGATGCTCGAATTCGGCCTGAATATTTCCGTAGCGTTCCAGCAGATTGGTCATGTCCTCTTCGGCCATCGGCTCGCACATGTCTGCTTCCATCTCCTGGATTTGCACGCCCAGCCGCGTCACGTCTTCCGAAGCGGACTTGACCTCCTCAAGTGCCGAGCGGCCGGCCATAGCGCCGACATCCTGGGAAAAATAGCCGCAGACGATATTGCGCGCTTTGGTGATTTCGCCCGCGTCAAATTCTTCTTCACCCATGATCAGGCGAAAGATGCTGGTTTTACCCGCGCCGTTTGGCCCGACTAGGCCGTTTCGGCTGCCGGGCAATATCTGAAAACTGGCATCCCGAAACAGGATCTGCGGACCATGCTGTTTGGAAATGCCGCTGAAATGAATCATTAATCTTGGTCGCCCCTTTTTAAAGTGGCGGATGGGTAACACATCCATGATGGCACTGCAAGAAGATTTGACAAGGGTGGTATTCGATACCCCTGCTTGAATTTTGCCCCCCTTCATGGTAGCTTGCATCCGCTTATTGTTTATCAATGGATATTACGACGGCGTGAGAGGGGAAACTTGAAATATTATCCTGTCTTTTGGGACATTGCCGGGAAAAAATGTGTTGTGATCGGCGGCGGCGAGGTGGCTGCCAGAAAAGTCGCAAGGCTTCTGGATTGTGGCGCGAAAGTGTGCGTGATAAGCCCCGACCTGGTTCCGGAACTGGCCGATTTGACTCGTGAGCAACGGATTTCCCATATCCCTTCGGAATATAACGGCCGGGGCATGGATGGCGCGGTTTTGGTTATCGGCGCGACGGATAATGAGCAAATCAATGCCGCCATATCACAAGATGCCAAAATCAAAGGCATTCCGGTCAATATTGTCGATGATCCGCAGAAATGCAATTTTATTCTGCCGTCTTTAGTGGAACGGGGCGATTTGACTATCGCTTGTGGCACCGGCGGTAACTCTCCGGCGCTTGCGCGCCATCTGCGCGAAGAACTGGAAGCCGTCTATGGCGAGGAATACGCAATTCTTATTAAAGTATTGGGCCAATTGCGGGCAAAGATGGAAAAAAACGCGGGCGTGGGCAAAGCCTGGTTTGACCAATTGATGACGGCAGGGCTGCTCACGGCAATTCGGCAGAAACAGGCGGACAGGGTTAAAAAGATTATCCGTGACATCACCGGCGAGGAGGTACAGCTTGACTAGTCTGGAAATAAGTTTGTTTGCGCTGGCCTTGACGTGCTGTGCGCTAGCCACCGCCGGTTATCTGCTTTCACTGCTGGTGAAAAAAGTTATGCTGGCTAAAGGATCCACCTGGATTCTGGCAGGGGGGGCTCTTTTTTTAACCTTCAACTTGCTACTGGGCGCCGCCAATTCTTCCGGATGGGTGAATTTCGGTTCGCGTCATTTCCTGTCGATTTACGCCTGGACGATTGCCGGCATTTACCTGGGGTTGCAATTTAAAACAAAAACACGCCTGCTGGGCGCTTTTATCGCGCCGATTATTTTATTGTTTCTGATTGCCGCGGCCGGTCAGGAATCGGATAAAAATCTTGTTCCGCCCCAGTGGCAGGGCTGGCTCACAACGTTCCATCTGGTACTGGCGATTGCCGGTGAAGCGCTTTTTGTTCTGGCGTCCGCGGCCGGAGCCATGTTCATGATCCAGAACAATTTGCTCAAACACAAAAAACCGGGCAAGATGGGCCGTCTGCTGCCGTCGCTCAGCGACCTGGACTGGATCAACCATTTGGGTTTATTATGGGGATTTCCCCTGTTGACGCTGGGCATGATCGGGGGTGCCGTCTATGCCGCTTTTGTCTGGGGCGGCTTTTGGCCTGCTGATCCTAAAGTGATCTGGTCTTTTGCCATCTGGCTGGTTTACGGATTTCTGTTGCATCAGCGTTTGGCCATCGGCTGGAAAGGGTCCCGGATGGCGGCATGCTCCTGCTCGGCGTTCCTGTTTTTTTTATTGTCGGCCCTGGTGATTCGATATTGTTTTTCAACCGTGCATAATTTTATTTAAAAAATGATTGTATTAGTCGGATTAAACCATAAAACGGCGCCGCTTGCGGTGCGCGAAAGACTCTTTGCCGGATGCCAGGGAGAGGTGAATCTCCTTGCCGAACTGCTGGTGATTGACGGCGTGCGGGAAATTCTGCATCTTTCCACCTGCAACCGCGTCGAGCTGGTGGCTTCCGTTGACGAGACGTCTGCGGCCGTTGAGGCGCTCAAGTCCTTTCTGGCGAAATACGGCAGCCTGTCGAATGACGAAGCCTCGTCCTGTCTGTATGGCTATCGCGACGATGAAGCGATAAAACATTTGTTCCGTGTCACGTCCAGCCTGGATTCGCTGGTGATGGGCGAGGCGCAGATTCTGGGTCAGGTGAAGGATGCCTACCGCCAGGCGCTGGCGCTCAATGCCACCGGCATCGCACTCAACCGCCTGATGCATCGGGCATTTCGCACTGCCAAACGCGTGCGGACGGAAACGGGCATTGCCGCCAATCCGGTATCGGTGAGCTTTGCCGCAGTGGAACTGGCCAAGAAAATATTCGGGACGCTTTTTGGCAAAAAAATCCTGATTATCGGCGCGGGGGAGATGGCGGAGCTGACTTGTACACATCTGATCGGTAATGGCGCGGAAGACATCATTGTCGCCAACCGCTCGCTCGCTCAGGCCGAGTTACTTGCCGAAAAATATCACGGCCGGGCTATCGGGCTTACCGCCCTTGACGAAGCGCTTTGTGATGCTGATATTGTGATCAGTTCCACCGGCGCGCCGTCGTATATCGTGACCCAGGACATGGTTCGACACTGTCTGCGCAAGCGTAAGAACCGTCTGCTGTTTTTAGTCGATATCGCTGTGCCGCGCGATATTGATCCCGCGGCGGACGGTATCGAAAATGTCTATCTGTACAATATCGATAATTTACAGAATATTGTTGATGAAAATGCCAAGAACCGCCGGCGCGAGGCGCTTAAGGCCGAGGAGATTATCAAGGAAGAGGTGGCGCAATACGCCAACTGGCTTAAGGAACTGAAGGCTGTTCCCACCATTGTGTCGCTACGGGGCAAGGCCGAAGGTATTGTGCGTGCGGAACTGGAAAAAGCAAGAACCTGGATGGGGAATCTCGAAAACACAGATCGCGAAAAAGTTGAAGCGCTAGTGAACAGCATCGTCAACAAGATTCTGCATGCGCCGGTGGCGGTGATGAAGGAAGAGAGCGTCGAGTTCAATTCGAAGGACATCGTCGCGGCCGTCCGGCAGCTTTTCCGTCTGGATGATTGAAAAATAAGGAGTTGTATGAACATCAAAATTGGAACAAGAGGTAGCAAACTGGCGCTGGCGCAGACGAATTCTGTTTTGGAAAGTATAAAAAAAATAGCCCCGGGCATAACAGCCGAGATATGTGTGATCAAAACCAGCGGCGACATCATGCAGGATGTGTCGCTTTTGCAAATCGGCGGCCAGGGTGTGTTTGTTAAGGAAATTGAGGAAGCGCTGCTTTCGGGCCGTATCGATCTGGCCGTGCACAGCATGAAGGATGTGCCCGGCGAAACCCCGGATCGCCTGACATTTGCGGCTATTTTGCCGCGCGAGGATGTGCGCGATATTCTGGTGTCACGCGGCAATATCAAGATGGAATTTATGCCCAGGGGCGCGAAAATCGGTACCGGGTCACTCAGGCGAGGCGCTCAGATCAAGGCGATGCTGCCGGATGTCACCATTGTGCCCCTGCGCGGCAATATCGACACGCGTCTGAAAAAAATTGAAACTGAAAATCTTACAGGCGTTATCCTGGCGGCGGCGGGCATGAAGCGGCTGGGGTACGTGGAGAAAATTGCGCAGTATCTGCCGATAGAATTGATGCTGCCGGCAGTTGGTCAGGGTGCGCTGGGCTTGCAGATACGAAAGGCAGATTCCGAATTAGCCAATATTCTGGCGAAACTCAACCATGCGGCGACTGCCGCGGAAGTGACAGCGGAGAGATCGTATCTTAGAGCATTGGGTGGCGGGTGCCGTCTGCCGATTGCGGCGTTAGGCAAGCTTACAGGCAAAGAACTTTCACTGGAAGGCCTGGTGGCCGCGCCTGGCGGCGCAATCGTCTGTCGGGACAAAGTCAGAGGAGAAATTGCTGAGGCGGAAGAATTAGGCAAAAGACTGGCCGACATGATCATGGAAAAAGGCGGCAAAAAACTTTTGAATCTGGTGTGCTGAAACCTATGATCGAAAAAACAAAACCGGGAAAAGTCTATATCATCGGCGCGGGGCCGGGGGATGCGGGACTGATCACGCTCAAGGCTGTTGAGGCTTTGCGTCTGGCCGACGTAGTTATTTACGATAATCTGGTGAATGAAGAACTGCTGAAATACGCGCCGGAGCATGCCCGTTTCATTTACGCGGGTAAAAAGGGCGGCGATCACACACTATCGCAGGACAAGATCAACGAGCTTTTGGCCAAAGAAGCCTTGGTCGGCAATACCGTTGCCCGTCTCAAGGGCGGCGATCCTTTTATTTTCGGACGCGGCGGTGAAGAGGCCGAAGTACTGGCAGCACAGGGTGTGCCCTTTGAATTAATTCCCGGCGTGACGTCGGCTATTGCGGTGCCGGCTTATGCGGGCATACCGCTCACGCATCGGGGGCTGACATCCACGGTAGCTTTCATTACCGGCCATGAAGACCCAACCAAGGATAAAAGCGACATCGACTGGCAGGCTTTGTGCGGAATCGGCACGCTGGTTTTTCTGATGGGTGTGAAAAACATCGGGCAGATTACCGGGGCATTGATTTCACACGGTAAGTTGCCCGGCACGCCGGCGGCGTTGATTCGCCGCGGCACGACGCCGCATCAGGAAATACTCGTAGGGACGCTGGCTAACATTGGTAATCTGGCACAAGACAACAATTTCAAGCCTCCCGCCATTCTGGTTATAGGCCAGGTTGTCGATTTGCGCAACGCCTTGCGCTGGTTTGACTCAAAACCACTGTTCGGCAAGGGTGTGGTTATCACCAGGCCTCAAAGGCAGGCGGATGATCTGGCAAGGCTGCTGGCGGCTCAAGGGGCGTCTCCCCTCGCTTTTCCAACCATCAGCATTGAGCCGCCTTCAGACTGGAGCGAACTGGATAGAGCCATTGGTCAATTGGAATCCTACCAATGGCTGATTTTTACCAGCGCCAACGGCGTGCATTTCTTTTTTGAGCGCCTGCGGGAGAAGGGCAGGGACGTTCGCGACCTCAAAGGGATAAAAATCTGCTGTATCGGTCCGGCGACGGCCCGGCAGATTGCAGCCAAAGGCATTCGGGTGGATTTGGTCCCGGACGAGTTTATCGCCGAAGGTATTTTGAAGTCGTTTGCATCGATGAATGTATCGGGGCAGAGAATTCTGATCCCGCGCGCCTGCAGGGCCCGCGACATTTTGCCGGAGACTCTGAAAAAACAGGGTGCGGAAGTTGAGGTGGTCACGGCGTACCAGACCGTTAATTCCGGTCGAAAAAAAGAAGAACTGGCGGAATGGATCAACGCGGGCGAAGTGGATGTGATCACCTTTACCAGTTCATCGACAGTGACGAACTTTGTCGAAATTATGGGCGCCGATTATGCGTTACCACCCAATATAAAAATAGCCTGTATTGGCCCGGTAACGGCGGCCACCGCAAAAAAAGCAGGATTTCAAATTAATATTTCTCAGGAAGAATACACAATGGAGGGACTGGTGCAATCCCTGATCCATGATGTGCAAGAAAAATCATCCTGAACGGACGGGTGAGGAGTGATATGATCGGTATTTCCAAGTTATATTGCGGGGCGGTGGAGCCCTCCGATGTGCTGCGCTACAACCGGCATTCCGGAAAGCTTCCTTCGCACCTGTTGCAATTTTCGGCGGATAAAAAACCGGTGGTGGTCTGGAACATGACACGCCGCTGCAATTTGAAATGTATCCACTGCTATTCCAATTCCGCCGACATCGACTATCTCGATGAGCTGACGACGGATGAAGGTAAAAAGCTCATCGATGATTTGGCGGCCTTCGGCGCGCCGGTGATTTTATTTTCCGGCGGCGAACCGCTGTTGCGGCAGGACCTGCTGGAACTGGCGCAGTATGCGACGGGCAAGGGCATGCGCGCGGTCATTTCCACCAACGGTACGCTCATCACCAAAGAAATCGCGGTCAAACTCCAAAAGATTGGTCTTTCCTATGTTGGCGTAAGCCTTGACGGTCTGGAAAAAACGCACGACCGATTCCGGGGGAAGAAGGGCGCGTTTGCTGCGGCAATCGAAGGCATACGAAATTGCCGTGAAGCGGGTATCAAAGTCGGTATCCGCTTCACGGTCAATAAACATAACCTGGCCGATGTGACGGATATGTTCGACCTGCTTAGAGAGGAAAAAATTGAACGGATGTGTTTCTATCATCTGGTTTACACCGGCCGCGGCTCTAAGCTGCGCGAGGAGGATTTGACCCATGAAGAAACGCGTAAGCTAATCGATTTGATTGCGGCCAAGACTAGGCAGATGTTTGATGACTGCCTGGCGCCGGAAATCCTTACCGTCGATAATCACGCCGACGGGCCTTACCTGTATTTGAAAATGAAAGAGGAAAATCCCGAACGGGCCAGAGATGTGCTGGAGCTCCTGGAAATGAACGAGGGCAACAGCTCCGGCCACGGCATCGGCTGTGTCAGTTGGGATGGTGAAGTTTATCCCGATCAGTTCTGGCGCAACCAGCCTCTGGGCAATGTCCGGCAAAAACCGTTTGGCGAGATCTGGACGGATGAAAAAAATGAGCTCTTGATGAAGTTGAAGGACAAGAAGAAACATGTTCACGGCCGCTGTGCCGCGTGTTCGTGGCTTACGGTCTGCGGCGGTAATTTCCGGGCGCGGGCAGAATCGACAGGCGATGTCTGGGGGCCGGATCCCGCCTGTTATCTGACGGATGAAGAAATATCCAAAAAGGAGGGCTAGATTATGCAATTTCCAGAATATCGAGGACGCAGATTGAGAAAAAATGAAAACCTGAGGCGTCTGGTTCGCGAAACAAAATTAAGTGTGGATAATCTTGTCTATCCGCTGTTTGCGGTTCCCGGCAAGAGCGTGAAAAAGCCGATTAATTCAATGCCCGGCCAGTTTCAATTGTCGGTGGATTATATCGCCAAAGAAGCACGCGAGGCTTTTGAAATGGGAATACCGGCCGTGCTGCTCTTCGGCATTCCGGCCAAAAAGGACGAATCAGGCACCGGCGCTTTTGCCAAAGACGGTATTGTGCAGCAGGCGGTGAAAAGAATCAAAAGTGAAGTCCCCGACATTCTGGTGATCACCGATGTCTGTTTGTGCGAATACACCAGCCACGGCCATTGCGGAATTCTGGAAAAAGGCCAGGTGCAAAACGACATGACACTGGAAGTCTTGGCGGAAACAGCCTTGTCACAGGTCAAAGCGGGCGCGGACATGGTTGCGCCCTCGGCCATGATGGATGGGCAGATCGCGGCCATCCGGGAAATGCTCGATGAAAACGGTTTGGAGGATATTCCGATCATGGCGTATTCCGCGAAATATGCCTCGTCGTTTTACGGCCCTTTCCGCGAAGCCGCCGAAAGCGCGCCACAGTTTGGCGACCGCAAATCCTATCAGATGGACCCGGCCAATGCCGATGAGGCTATTCGGGAAATATCGCTGGATGTCTCGGAAGGGGCGGACATCATCATGGTCAAGCCCGCGCTCGCTTATCTGGATGTCATCTATCGCGCCAGACAGGAATTTGATTTGCCACTGGCTGCTTATAACGTCAGCGGTGAATATTCGATCATTAAAGCCGCCGCGCAATTGGGCTGGCTGGATGAAGAAAAAGCTATGCTGGAAAGCCTCACCGCTATCAAAAGAGCCGGCGCGGATATTATCATTACCTACTGGGCCAAGCAACTCGCGCAGGTGTTGAATAAATAATTTTGCCGGAAGATCAAAACGGTATCGATCGCGAGACAGGAAATCATTGCCTATGACAACTCCCACTGACAACAAAGTACGCATGGTCGCCTGGGAAGTGACGCGCAGTTGCAATCTAAATTGTGTCCACTGCCGTGCCGCGTCTCACCGCGGGCCTTATCCGGGGGAATTGTCCACGGAAAAATGTCTGCGGCTTATTGACGATATCGCGAAAGATTCTCAGCCGGTCATTATTCTGACCGGCGGCGAGCCTCTATTGCGGCCGGATATTTTTGAGATTGCCGCTTATGGAACCAGGAAGAGTTTACGCATGGTCATGGCGACCAACGGCACGCTTGTGGATGAGCCGACCGCGCGGAAGATGATAGACAGCGGGATCCAGCGAGTCAGCATCAGTATCGACGGCAAAGACGCAGAAAGCCATGATGCTTTTCGTGGCGAGCCCGGCGCGTTCGAAGGCGCAATGCGGGGCATTGAAGCGATGAAGTCCGTGGGGGTGGAGTTCCAAATCAACACGACGATCACCACGGCCAATCTGCACCAGATCAAAGACATTCATGACCTGGCGCTGAAGATAGGTGCGGCGGCGCATCATATCTTTCTACTCGTGCCGACAGGTCGGGGCAAGGATTTGGCCCAGCAGGCCATTACCGCCGCCGATTATGAAGAAACACTGGTGTGGTTTCATCAGGAAAGCCTGACTTGTGAAATACAACTCAAAGCCACCTGCGCGCCGCACTACTTCCGCATTATGCACCAGAACAAGATAAAGGGAGCGACGCCTGCGAAAAAAACGGGCGGCCACTTTCATGAGTCCACCCGGGGGTGCCTGGGCGGCATCACGTTTTGTTTTATTTCCCATATAGGCCAGGTGCAGCCTTGTGGCTATCTGGAGCTTAATTGCGGCAATGTGCAAAATCAGAGCTTCGGCGAGATCTGGAAAAACTCCGACGTGTTTCGGAATCTCCGCGACTATGGCAAATACGGCGGCAAGTGCGGTCGCTGTGAGTTTATCAAGGTCTGTGGCGGCTGTCGTGCACGTGCGTATGAGGCGACGGGAGACTACTTATCAGAGGAGCCGCTGTGTCTTTATGAACCAAAATAGTATGGACGCTATCGATAAAAAAATACTCAATATTCTGCAGAAGGAATTTCCGCTTGAGGAACGGCCGTTTTTGATTGTAGCCGAGCGGTGTGGCATCGACGAGGGCGAAGCACTTGTCCGTATTCAGAAGATGAAGGATGAAGGGATTATTCGCCGCATTGGAGCGGTATTTGACGGGATAAAACTCGGGCGCGTGAGCACCTTGTGCGCCGCGCGTGTGCCGGAAGATAAAATAGACATCTTTGTTCAGACCGTAAACGCCAATAAAGGCGTCACGCATAATTACCGTCGCAATCACGAATACAACATCTGGTTTACCGCAAGCGCCGGGAGCGCCGAAGAACTCACGGCCTTTCTCAAAGATGTTAAGGAAAAAACCGGCGTAACGGATATTCTGGATATGCGCGCGGTCAGGACGTTCAAGATTGATGCCTCCTTCGATATGTAAGTTGCCAATGTTACTTCGACCGCACGGAGAAGTCTTGAAATAAGGAAAGGAGAACGAAAAGATGGAACCGAAGGACATTAATTTTGCAGCTATACCGCAGGCGGCGGTGAACGTCGCCACCAATCCCGCTGGTTTTTTTCGGGGAATGCCTAGAACCGGCGGATTTCTGGAGCCGCTTGTTTTTGTCGTCATCATGGGTTTCATTGCCGGTATCATTCAGACGATACTGGGTTTCATCGGTCTGGGTCATGCCGGAGGTTATGGCGGAGCCATGATGGGTAGCTTTGTCGTTATTATCTTTATGCCGATTGCCGCCGCTATCGGCAGTTTTATTGGCGCTGCCATACTACTTATTATCTGGAAATTGATGGGGTCGCAGGAAAACTATGAAACAGCCTATCGTTGCGGCGCTTATCTGATGGCTCTGGCTCCCATCACCGGGATTATCGGCGTAGTGCCCTATGCCGGCGGTCTTATAACTATGGCCATCTATGTTTTTTACCTGGTGACAGCGAGCATTCATGTACACAATCTACCGTCGCAAAAAGCGTGGCTGGTTTTTGGCATTATCGGTGTGATCTTTGCGCTCCTCGGTATTTACGCGGAATATAAAGCCAGAAATATGGGATCGGAGATGGACAAGTGGCGCAAGATGGGCAAAGACATGCGTAAAGAATATCGGGAGTCGGCCAAGGAAATGGAAAAATCCTCTGAAGAACTGCAAAAGAAGGCCGAAGGAATGGCCAAGCAATACCAGCGTGAGGCTGAAGAAGCGAGAAGAGAAGCAGAAAAAAATCAATAGGTGTTTCATTCTCAGTGCGCAACTGTTTTGCATTGGGTAAGGCAGGTGCGCACTGATTTACTACTCTAAAATCGGAATTATTTATGACTGAACAAACCAAAAAACCTCTGCTGGCCCTGGTGGACGGCAGCAATTATATTTACCGCGCCTACTACGGCATTCCCGCGCTGACCAACTCCAGAGGCTTTCCCACTAACGCCATTTACGGGTTTACCACCATGCTCATAAAGCTCTTGCGGGACCTCACGCCGGACTATGTTGTCGTGACATTTGATCTCAAGGGCCCGACCACGCGCCATGGGGAGTTTGGGGATTATAAAGCGACGCGCAAACCCATGCCCGATGATCTGATTCCTCAGATTCCGTCCATCAAAGATGTTGTCCGGGGTTTTTCGATTTGCCTCTTAGAAAAACAGGGTATTGAGGCCGACGATTTGATCGGAGTGCTCACCGTTCGGGCCGGTGAAAAAGGATGGCGCACGGCCATCATCTCCGGCGACAAAGATTTGATGCAACTGGTTTCCGACTCTGTCACGATGGTCGATACGATGAAAGACAAAATCTACGACGTCGCGGCGGTGAAAGAGAAATTCGGCGTCGGCCCCGACAAGGTGGTGGAAATTCTGGGGTTGATGGGCGATACGTCCGACAACATTCCCGGCGTGCCGGGCATCGGCCCGAAAACGGCGCATCGCCTCATTGAAGAATATGGTTCGGTAGAAGCGGTTATTGAAAACGCGGAGAAACTACACAATGTGAAGCTGCGCGAGAGTTTCCGCAAACACGCCGAACAGGCCAGGCTCAGCCGTCAATTGGCGCTGATTCGCACAGACGTGGACATTGATTTTGACCTTCATGATGCAGCGCGCAAAGAACCGGACAACGAATTATTGACCAGGCTCTTCAGCGAATTCGAATTTTCCTCATTGCTACAACAAATTAAAACGAACGCCACCAAGCCGATCAAAGACTGTTGCGTTATCGCGGATAGCGCAAAGCTTTCGGAACTGGTTGTCAGGTGGCAAAGCAGCGCTGAAATCGCCTGCGAAATCATTTGGGAGAAAAATCTTCCGCAGGAATTAATCGGTTTAAGCATCAACGCGGGCGGTGAAGTATTTTACATTCCGCTTGGTCATACCAATGCTAAAATACAATTAACGACAAAAGATGTTTTTTCCGCACTGGCGCCTATTTTTGCGAATCCCGGAATTAAAAAATATGCTTACGATTTAAAGACGGCGCTCGTCGCCCTGCAGAACCTTGATATTCAGGCGGGCGTTGATTTGCAGGTAGCCGCTTATCTGCTCAATCCGGCCAGGCATGCCTATGAGCTCGATGAAGTGGCCTGGGAATATCTGCACGAGCGAATTCCCGCGCCCAACGATGTGGCGGGCGGCAAGGGAAAGACTTATCCGCTGGCGCTGGTGCCCGTGGATAAGATGGCCGCCTATGCGGGACAGCGAACCGACGCAATTTTGGCGCTTGCTCCGGCGCTGAAAGGAAAACTCCTAGAGGCAGGCGCGACTTCAC
>JANYAF010000184.1 GCA_025355175.1 Deltaproteobacteria bacterium
AGCTTCCACAAAATTGATCCCGTGATAGCTCGGATCAGGATCGGCAATCAAAGGAAACTTGCCGTTTGTCCAATCAAATTTCCCCGAGTCAACAATAACCCCGCCCAGCGATGTCCCGTGACCGCCGATAAATTTGGTAGCCGAGTACACAACAATATCCACTCCGAAATCGATGGGTCGAAGCAGATAGGGCGAAACAGTATTATCTAAAACGAAGGGAATACTGTTTTTATGCGCAACACCGGCAATGCCTTCGATGTCGGCCACGTCGAGCTTTGGATTGCCGATAGACTCCGCGTAAATCGCTTTCGTCTTCGAGGTAATCGCTTTCTGAAAAGCATCGATGTCGTTGGACTTGACAAAATTGACTGTGATCCCGAGACGGGGAAAAGTGTAATGAAACAGGTTGTAGGTTCCACCATAGAGGTTGTCTGCCGAAACTATTTCATCTCCGGCTTGGGCGATATTAAGAAGCGCCAGAGTAATGGCCGACTGGCCGCTGGCGACCGCCAGTGCACCAACTCCGCCTTCGAGAAGGGCAATTCTTTTCTCAAAGACGTCTGTCGTGGGATTCATCAATCTTGTATAAATATTACCGAATTCCTTAAGACCAAAAAGATTAGCCGCGTGTTCCGTGTCTTTGAACTGGTAAGAGGTTGTCTGATAAATGGGCACTGCCCGTGATCCCGTTGTCGGGTCCGCATCCTGGCCGCCATGCAGGGCCAGTGTTTCTATTTTTAATTTTGCATCAATTTTACTCATTATATGTCATCCTTTCATATTAGTCTTATGTTTGTTATCTGTCCGGTTATTTTCTTCTCATTATTAATGATGGAGCTACACATTATGTGTCCCCGGGCGAGACCTGCCACAGTCAGATTAATATTCAGAGTGATCGATCCTTTCCCTTCCGTGGGAAGGACAAACGTGTTCGCGTACCTAATTTCCATGTAAAACCTCTTCTATTGTTCCACCGCCAAGAACGCGGTCATTTTCATAAAAAACCACGGACTGGCCGGGAGTGATTGCTTCCTGCTCTTCGGCAAATATTACTTTCAGCCGGTTGTTCTCGGCTGTTACTTCGCAGAGCGCCTCTTTTTTCCGGTATCTGATTTTCGCATACACTTGCCCAGGCCAGGACTTGGCCAGCATGTTTATATCTCCTGCTACAAGCCCCTTTGCCATTAAGTCCTTCTTTTCACCGACGACAATACGATTTGCAGCGGAATCGATGGATACAACATACAACGGCGTTGGATGACTGATACCCAGACCGCCCCGCTGGCCGATAGTATGAAATATTATTCCCCGATGCCTGCCCATAATTTTTCCCTGCATATCCACAATCGGACCCGGCTTAAATTCCTGTCCCCGCTCAACAAGAAACTGCTGATAGTTTTTCTGCGTAACAAAACATATATCCTGGCTCTCCTGTTTTTCCGCAACAGGAAGAGAAGCTTTTTTCGCTATTGTCCGTACCTCATCCTTGGTCAGAGGAGCCAGGGGAAACAGCACGTTTCTCAATCCCTCATAAGGCATGGGGTAAAGAAAATATGTCTGATCTTTCTTTCGGTCCTTCGCCTTCTTCAGGCAATAACCCTCTTCGTTTCTTTCGATGGCCGCGTAATGACCCGTCGCCAGAAAATCAAAGCCGAGTACCTTCGCTTTTTCTAGAAGACTTCCAAATTTCAGGTAGCGATTACATTCGACGCAGGGATTGGGTGTTCTGCCTTTTTTGTATTCGCTGATAAATTTGGCAATGACCTTATCTTCAAGCTCACTTGCATAATCAAAAACATAGTGAGGAATTTTGAGCCGGTCACATACCCTCTTTGCATCATCGATTGCGGTAGCGCCGCAACATCTCGCGCTGTCTTCTTCGGCCGCGATGCCTAGACACATGGTTACACCGGAAACATCATATCCTTCATCTTTGAGCAGCATGGCCGCGACGGATGAATCGACGCCGCCGCTCATGGCTATCATAACTTTTTTAACCATCGTTACCCTTTAAAAATTTAAATGCAACGTTATGACCGATAATCCCCCGCCCATCCCACCAAAGGAGAGGAGGTTCTTTCCCTCGCCATTGATGGAGGAGGGGTTAGGGCGGGGGTGGGGACATCGATATTCGTCATTTTATCATTATATTACTTATATTTAACCTCTTTTTTTCACAAGCCTTTAATCTTTTAGAGCTTTTTTAAATATTATGCATCATTGCATTCTCCGCTTTCTCCTGATTCATTTTGACCAGCGTGTCCAAAGTGACCGAGCTTAATGTCTCGGCAATTTTCCCGCCGATAATCGCCCAGATGTCATGACTGGCGCAAATGAGAACTCTCGGACAGGAAGAAGGATTTTTCACGCAGTCAACAAGGGAGCAATCTCCTTCCAAAACATCCACAATCTCCTTCAATGTGATCTGTGAAGGATCTTTGGCCAAGCTGTACCCTCCGTGCGCTCCGCGGACGGAGTTAACCAGACCAACTCTCCGCAGGGGTATGATTATCAAACTCAAGTACTTCTCCG
>JANYAF010000190.1 GCA_025355175.1 Deltaproteobacteria bacterium
CCGTTAAAGCCCCCGGCTTCGGTGACCGCCGCAAGGCCATGCTCGAAGACATCGCCATCCTCACCGGCGGCAAGATGATCTCTGAAGACATGGGATATAAACTGGAAAACGTGAAGATCGAAGATCTGGGACGCGCCAAAAAAATCACCATCGATAAAGACAACACCACCATTATCGACGGCGCCGGCAAACGTGCTGATCTCGAAGGCCGCGTGAAACAAATCCGCGCTCAGATCGAAGAGACCACTTCCGATTACGATAAGGAAAAACTTCAGGAAAGACTGGCCAAGCTGGTCGGCGGTGTTGCCGTCATTAAAGTTGGCGCCGCAACTGAAACCGAAATGAAGGAAAAGAAAGCCCGCGTGGAAGATGCTCTGCATGCCACCCGCGCCGCCGTGGAAGAAGGAATCGTTCCCGGTGGTGGCGTTGCTTATCTACGCACACTGCCTGCGTTGGCCAAAATGGCCCTGGAAGGTGACGAACAGATCGGTGTTAATATCATAAAGAAAGCGATTGAAGAGCCGATCAAAATGATCGCCCAAAATGCCGGCCTCGAAGGCAGCATTGTGGTCGAGAAAGTCAAAGAGAAGAAGGGTTCCTATGGTTTCAACGCCCGCACCGACGTGTATGAAGACATGATCGCAGCCGGTGTCATTGATCCCACCAAGGTCACCCGCTTTGCTCTGCAGAACGCAGCCAGTGTTGCCGCTCTGCTCCTGACAACTCAGTGCATGATCGCCGATAAACCCGATGAGAAGGGAGCAGGTGGCGGAATGCCCGGTATGCCTCCCGGTGGCGGATACCCCGGAATGGGAATGTAAGAGATTAGGCTGAAGACTGAAGTCTGAAGGTTTAAAAAGTTAAAGCCCCTTGTCCTCATGGACAAGGGGCTTTTTTTCATTGATATCAATAGACGCTATTTTACCTCAAGCAGGCTCATTCTGATCCGGTTGGATAAGGAATACCAGCGCTGCACATTGTTTTCGAGCCGGTAATAGTGGAGAATGTAAACGACCGACAGAATCAGAAGCAGCGCTGTGAGAAGAAGATAGGGAAGAGCAAAATGGACCATGGTAAATCCAAAGATCAGCAGGAAGAAAAGGCAGACAAACATCATGGTGATCAGATGGGCCAGCCGTTCGTGCTGTATCCATGAAATCTGTTTGTCATGGTAGGCAAGAAACTCGCGGAGTGCCTCTTCTCCCGGATTTTTCTCCAGCAAATCTAAAACATAGCGGTCGTGCCGTTTGATGTAGTTGATCATAAGATGCCTCTCTGTGTTTTAAAAATTTACCACGCTTTTAAAAAATAATTGGCGTCCTTTTTTATATCAAAATAGTCTTCCACCCGGTCGCATTTCCCATTCCGGTTCACCTATTGCTTTTAATGCCATGACATTCATCAAACAGTGCAGAAATATTTTCCCGCGCGCTTTGCCGGATCCTGGCAATAAAATTCTTTTAAAACGCGGTAAAGTTCAGGTGCGGATTTAATCATCAGGAGCGGCTGATCAAAAAAGTGCTCCGTGGCCACGGCGAAAAATTCCGCTTCATCCGTTGCGCCGTATTCATCGAGGAAAGTCCGTTTGCCTTTTTCAATATCCTTGAGTAACCGCAGGTATTCGCGTGAGCAGGTCGCAACCCAGTCCCGGTATTTCACGCTGTCACGCTGTCGGGGCGTACCATCTGCTCTCCCGTTCTGTACATCCAATTTATGGGCAAATTCGTGATAAACCACATTGAAGCCCGAACCGTTTTCACGTCCCCCTTGCAGGACCGCATCCCAGGCCAAAATTACCGGCCCCTGCTCGAATGCTTGGCCGGAAACGGGGCCTTCGGGTTCCATAGGTTCCATCGTGGTTTCAAAAAAGCCAAGCTTGCGTTCAGGCAGGACCACGTCGGAAGGATAGACAATAATCGTTTCAACGTTTTCGTAAGTGTTGTGGGGAAGGTTCAAAATAAGAAGGCAGGCCTGAGCGGCAATCGTCACGCGGATTTCATCCGTGAGCGCCAGTCCTCCGCAGCCCTCCCATGATTTTTCAACGATGAAGATCTGGCTCAGTTTGCGCAGCCGCCTGCACTCATCATCATCCAGCATGCAGTAATGAACGAAAGTCCGGTGGATAATATCCTCCCAGGCGAGAGGAAACGACTCTTGCAGAATCTTTTTGCGGCGGCGGTTTGCCCACCAGCGAAACATAGGGATTCCCTTTTTATCGTTTTAGCTTCGTTCCACAAATTCCACGATATTGCCATCCGGATCTTTGACCATTGCGATGCGCACGCCGGGCCGAAGCTCTTTTTCCGGTAAAGTAAATTCTATGCCGATTTTCTGAAGATCAGCACAAAGTTCAGAGAGATTCTCGATGACGAAGGTTACATAACGGAATCCGAGTTGATTTTCCAATCCAACCGCACCGCGGGGAGGAAGTACTTTGGGGTCAATCAGTTTGAAATCGCTTGTGCCGAATCGCAGTCGGTGCATAGTGCCAAACCATAAAGGAAATGTGCCCACAAATTCCAGCCCCAATATATTCTGATAAAAGTTGAGGCTGGCCTTGATGTCACTGACAATCACACCCATGTCCAGAGAATTCTTTGCCGGTTTCATCATATTGGTTACTCCTTTCTGAGGATGAACGGAACCTTAGCATTAAAAGATAAAATTAAAAAGAGCATAACGGGCATTAATAAGTATTCTGCAGAAATGAGGGGCGGGAGGTTATTTGCTCCCGCCCCTAAGAAATGGTTATTCCAGCAGATAGGATGCTTCGGGGATTTCCATCACGGAATTATCGCCTTCCTTGATGACGCGCAGGATCAGTCCCACGTTAGGAAGAATGTTATGGGCGAAGAACTTCGCCGAAGCTACTTTCCCGGCGTAGTAAGGATATTCAAAATGTTCCTTGCCGATCTCATCGATTTTCTTCTGAGCGATCAGGGCGTGTTCCAGCAGAAGCTTCGCTCCATAGATATAGCCGGTAGCATGAAGGATTCGTGTGGCAAAGAAACCGATCATGCCGAACTTGCCCTGGCCCAGGTAACCGGCCATCGTTCCCTGGATGTCCTTGTACTGGTTCAAGGCCTCGGCAAGCAGAGCGACCTGCGCGCTTAAATTTTTAGCATCTTTATTATCGGCGACAAATTTTTCCAATTCTGCAAACCACAAGGCAAATACCTGTCCCCCGGCCATCATCCATTTGCGGCCGATGAGATCCATGGACTGAATGAAGTTGGTACCTTCCCAGATGGGGTAAATCCGGCTGTCCCGAAGCTGTTGGGCGATCGGGTAATCCTCGGAGAAGCCATAACCGCCGTAGCACTGCATCGCTTCGGAAATGCTGAGGAACGCCATGTCCGAACACCAGGCCTTGACGATCGGTATGTTGACTTCCACAAAAGCCTTGGCGCGTTTTCGTTCGTTTTCATCGGCGGTGTTTTCCGCGATATCCAGACAGTAGTAGGACATGGATATCATCGCGCGGCTGGCCTCGGTGATGGACTTCTGATACATCAGCATGCGGCGCACATCTTCGTGATTAATGATGGGAACACGGCCCGCTTTGGGGTTGGTGAGTTGACGTCCCTGAATACGCCCGGCGGCATACATGGCCGCATTGTTATAGGATACCGTGGCTGCCGCATTAGCCGCCAGTCCCGTCATGGTGCGTTCTTCGTTCATCATCTGGAACATCTGGGCCATGCCTTCGCCTTTTCCTTCCACTGGGGCATTACCCAGGAGGTAGCCGCGGCACTTGTTTTCTTCGCCAAAATTAATGATGCTGGTGGCCGATCCCCTCAGACCCAATTTGTGTTCGACGCCGCCGCAGTTGACATCGTTGAATTCACCGACTTCACCGGCTTCATTGTGCCAGTATTTCGGAACGACAAACAGGGATATTCCCTTGGTGCCCTTGGCGCTGCCTTCAATGCGGGCCAGTGTCAGGTGGATGATGTTTTCGGTAATGTTCTGATCGCCGCCGGTGATGAAGCATTTCGTGCCAACAATATTATAAATGCCGGGTTCATTGGTAGGGGTGGCTTTGGTGACGATATCGCCGACGTCCGAGCCGCTGTTGGGTTCGGTCAGGTCCATGGTGCCGGCCCACTGGCCGGAAAACATTTTGGACAGAAAAATATTTTTGACCTTATCGCTGCCGAAGTCGCGGATCAGGCCGACCGCGCCCGTGGTCGCCATGACATAGGGACCCGAGGCCGCATTAGCGGCGCCCATATATTCATTGGTCGCGCCCAATATACACAAAGGCAGAGAACTCGGGTCACTGTGATCGGCATTGCTGGAACCCAGGCCGCTTTCCTGGACAGTCCAGTAAGGCTTCATAAAGGATTCGGGAACAGTAACTTTACCGTTTTTATACACGGCGTGAATTGTATCGCCGTCCTCGTTGGTGGGCGCAACTACTTCTTTGGCTATTTTCATTGCGTTTTCCAGGATGGAATCGATGTCGTCAACGGAATAGCCTCCTTTGAAACGACCGGCCTCAAAGACCTTGGACATGTCGAGCCATTCTTTAAAAATAAACTTGTGTTCGCGGGTTGAATACAAAAAATTTGATGCCATAATTTTGGTTCTCCTTTTACCCAGTAAAGTAGAAGCTTTTGGGATTGGTATTCTAAACAAAAAAATGACCATAAGTCAACATATTACAAAGTGAAATATTTTGATTAGATAAGCGCTTTTTGATTGTGATTTTGTTCCATTTGTCAGCAAAATTGTAATTTTCTTGACACTAACTGGCAACCCCCATATACTCCACAAGCATTTGTGATAAACATAATAAATACAGTTCTCTTGCAAGGGTAAATCCGGAGCGTGTATGAACAATATCATTAATAAACTTAGAGGTCGTCTTGGCCTAATTGTTCTGGTAGTGGTTATTGTTATCATTGTCGGTGGATTTTATATTTACCAACAATATCGAAATACACACATTTCCACAGAGGACGCCTATGTTACGGGAAGAATACATGTGGTGGCGTCCAAAGTGCCCGGGACCGTCAAAACCCTGCTGGTAAAAGACAACCAGTTTGTTAAAGAGAAGGCCACGTTGCTGGAAATTGATGATCAGGATTACAGTGTAAAAGTGAGGGAATCTGAATCGACTGTGGGAGCTGAAAAGGCAAGGCTTGACGAGATAGGCTCGCGCGCAGAAGTTGCCCGCAAACAACTTGCGGAATTTAATTTCCGGTTGGAATCCGTCAAGGCAAATCTCAGGCTTCAGGCCGTTAATCTAAAGCAATCGGAAATGGATTTACAACGCATGGAACGCCTCTTTGCCAAGAAGATTATTGCCGAAGAACAACACGAAAAAGCAAAAACGGCTTATGAAGGCAATCTTGCCCTTGTGGAATCGGCAAAAGAACAGGTAAGCCAGGCCAAGGCTGCGCTGGAAACCCAACGTGCGCTGATTAAACAGATGGAGGCAGGGCAAGTATCACAAAAATCATCCTTGACACAAAAGCAGGAAACATTGGAGGCTGACCGATTGAAGAAAAGCTACACGGCAATTTATGCGCCATCCTCGGGGTATGTAACGAAGAAATCGGTGGAGACAGGTAATCAGATTCAGGCCGGTCAGCCCCTGATGGCAATAGTTTCTCTGGAAGATGTCTGGATCATAGCCAATTACAAAGAGACTCAGCTCGAAAAAGTCAAGCCCGGGCAGAAGGTGGTCATTAAAGTTGATTCTTATCCCGGCAGGAAATTTTCCGGTAAAGTTGAAAGCCTTATGGCGGGAACGGGGTCGGCTTTTTCGCTTTTTCCGCCGGAAAATGCCACCGGAAATTACGTCAAAGTTGTGCAGCGAATTCCGGTTAAGATTATTCTTGATGCCGGTACCGATCCGGATAAGCTCTTAAGGATTGGCATGTCTGTAGAACCGGTTATCATGGTGGAGTGATCAATTCTTATGGCCGGGACGGTAAATAAATGGATCATCGCTCTTACCGTGATGCTGCCCACACTGATGGTTATCATTGACACGTCCGTCGTCAATGTGTCTCTGGATCACATTCGCGGCAGTCTTTCCGCCGGTGTTGACGAATCAACCTGGTCTATCACATCATACCTTGCTGCCAACGCCGTTGTCATTCCGATGACCGGATGGCTCAGCCGTTTTTTTGGTCGTAAACGCTTTCTGATTTTTTCCGTATTGTTATTTACCATCAGTTCTTTTCTTTGCGGCTTGGCCTGGAATATACAGAGCCTTATTTTTTTTCGGGTGCTGCAGGGCTTGGCCGGCGGTTCGTTACAACCAATTTCTCAATCCATTTTGCTGGAAACATTTCCTCCGGCTCAGCACGGCACCGCGATGGCCATTTTCGGCATGGGTACCATGTTCGGCCCCATCATGGGTCCGCTTTTGGGCGGATGGATTACAGATAACTGGTCCTGGCACTGGATCTTTTTTATCAATATCCCGATCGGCATGGTATCGCTGGTCATGTCTTTTTGGTTTATCAGCGATCCTCCTTATATGAAGCGGACCGCTGTGTCCATTGACTACTGGGGCCTGATGCTGCTCAGTATCTGGGTGGGCTGCCTGCAGATGGTATTGGACAAAGGACAGCGCGAGGATTGGTTTGGTTCTGATTTCATCATTATCCTGACCATTATTGCCATTGTGGCTTTCGTTCTTTTCATCTTTGTTGAGCTCACCGCCGAAAACCCCATTGTGGATTTGAAAGTCTTCAAGAGCTATTCATTTACATCGGGTAATATTGTCCTCTTTTTTGTTTTGGCCGGTCTTTTTGGCAGTCTTATTATGTTGCCTATTTATCTGCAGAGCTTGATGGGTTATACCGCTTCGCTGGCGGGAATGATTCTCGGCCCGGGAGGGCTTGCCATTTTTCTGGTCATGCCGATTGTCGGCTTGCTGATTAGGGTGGTGAATCCCAAGCTGATTGTCGCGATAGGCATTGTCATTTTTGCTTATGCCAATTATCTCATGAGTGGTTTTAGTATGGCGTCAGATTTCACGACGATTATCTGGCCGCGTGTTGTCATGAGCATAGGTTTGGGCATGGTCTTTATACCGCTGACCACCCTGTCGTTATCCAGTACCCCAAAGGAAGAGATGGGTAATGCAACAGCTATTTTCAATCTGGTGAGAAATCTTGGCGGAAGCGTGGGTGTGGCATTTGCGGCAACCCTGTTATCCAGAGGGGCACAGATTCATCAGGCTCATCTGAGTGAGCACATCACATTATTTGACCCAGGCTACTGGAATGCCGCCAATCAGTCGGCTCAAATTCTGTCGCAGCAGGGTATGGATCCGGTAACGGCACAGCAGGGAGGGGCCGGCGTTATTTATAATGAGCTTTTAAGGCAGGCGTACATGATGTCCTTCAATGATGTTTTTTTTGTTCTGGCCATCCTGATGATCTGTATGCTGCCTTTCGTGCTGTTTATGCGCCATGTCGATCATAGCATTGTAAAGCCGTAATCTTCTTTTCTCCTTCAGCCTCGTGCCCCCTTCAGGGGGTCAGTCTTCGGCCTCGCGCCTGTTTTTATATTGATAAGATCAATGCTCTCTGATATTTCATATCCATGCAAACGCCATTTCGCCTGAATGAAGTTGTGCTCGTCATTGCGGTCATTTCTTCCATGATCATTGCCATTATTTTTCCCGACTTCGGGTCTTTATTTCAGGCTTTTCCCGTGTATTGCCTGATGATTAATTTCTTTCTGAGTTATCTCTCCATTGATCTGGAGTCTGTCTGGAAGGCGCTCAAAGGCCACATAGGACAGATTTTGGCGTTTACAGTTTTGAAGCTTGCCGTTCTGCCTGTCATTATTTATTTTATTTTTTATTTTGTTGCTCCGTCTTATGCTTTGTCCGCCTTATTTCTGACAGGTGTTTCTACAGGTGTTGTCGCTCCAATGATATCAAATATGGTGAAAGGCAATAGTTCTCTGGTCCTGGTTGTGGTCGTCATTACCTCGGTACTGGTACCGTTTACGCTGCCGGCGCTTATTAAGATTGTCGCGGCAAGGGAACTGACGATTTCCTTTTTGGCCATGTTGCGTATGCTGGCATTGGTCATTTTCATACCCATCATCGCTGTTGAAATCATCAGATACCTCATACCGAAGCTCGTTGCGCCGATTCTGAAAATCCAGTTTCCTGTTTCCCTGCTCATGTTCGTCCTGATCAATTTTGGCGTCTTCCATCGCTACGCGCCGTTCTTCAAAAAGGAACCTTCCGTGATTATTCTGGCGACGGTTGTGGTATTTGTGCTTGCGGCGATTTACTGCGTGGTTGGAATTCTTTTCTTCAGAAAAGGAACGCTTGCAAACCAGCTAGCGGGCGCGGTCATGTTGGGGAACATCAATAACGTGCTGGTGATCGTTTTCTCGTCCCAGTTTTTCGGCCCCGTCGAGCCGATGGTTGCCGCCATGTACATGATCCCCTTCTTTGTCATCGTGATTCCCCTGCGCTACTACCGCCACCGAAAAACCGGGCGGTATAATTTGACTGGAAGGGCAAAACCTTGTCCTTGATTTAACTATTTTATATCGACTCAATTAACTTGATTTTCAGGACAAATAAATATTAAATGATTTCTATGATGGACATTTTACAAAACAACTACATCCGGATCATCTTCAGTTCTGT
>JANYAF010000233.1 GCA_025355175.1 Deltaproteobacteria bacterium
AGGCCCCACACCTTAAGCGAATCAACAATGTTGATGAGCTTATAAAGACTGATTGATTACATCCATTTAGGCAAGGCGAAGGACATTGTCCGAAGTCTTGCCGCATAGAAAGCCACCGACAAGGTCGGTGGTAGTTTACTACACGAATTAATGACGATTGTGAACCTTACGCCTTATACAAATTAAGGAGGTGAATCTGGCGACGGAAGATGCGCTACACAGCAAAAGAACTGAAAATGTTGACGGAAAAGAAGGCCGTGCCATTCTCTTTGCATTCCGGGGTAAGGTATACCAAGTTGACCAGGATAGCAGGCTATAGAAGAATGGTCGCCATATGAACCGACAGTCGGCCAGGGTGGATCTTACGAAAGGCATGGAAACATCCCCGCATGGTACCGATTTTTTTTTCTGATGTTAACCCTGCGGGACCGCTAAATGTCTCTTGCCACGCATTAGTCTTAGCGACCGTACTGAATATGGAGTAGCTCAATATAAGACTGAATATAAAGACGCAAGAAAGAAACCCCGACGCATACATAAAACAAGGTAGGGCGAGATTATATGGAATTTCTTTATCAAATATTGAATGAAATCGGTTTCCATCACCCCCTTCACCCACCGCTTACCCATATGCCAATAGGTCTGATCATAGGGGCATTCATTCTGTTTTGCGCGGACCCTCTGTTCAGAAGTGGAAAACTTCGGGATGCAGCCCATTATTGCATGATCATGGCCCTGATATTCTTTTTCCCAGCGGCTTTTCTTGGCTTTACTGACTGGCAGCAATTCTATGCGGGGACTTGGTCCTTCCCCATTAGGATAAAGATTATTTTGACCGGTGCGCTTGCGATCTCAATCACTGTCGGCATTGTTATCGAACTCAAAAAAACGGGGGGATTTATAGGCAAATTCATTAGTTACTTCCTTAGCGTTGTGATCGTTGTTGCTCTCGGATATTTCGGTGGGGGGGTGGTCTTTCCCGATAAAGTTTCTGGCGCATCAGATCTATTCCCTGAAGGCGAGAAGATCTATGCCTTAAATTGCACAGGCTGCCATTCTAATGGAAAAAATGTCATTAACCCGAAACTTCCGATTATTGGATCTCAGAAAATGAAAGATCTCGATACTTTTGTCAAATTCAACCGCAAACCTTTAAAGTCCGATGGATCGAAGGGCATAATGCCCCCTTATGAGAAAAATAAAATTTCCGATCAGGAAATGAAACAACTCTATCAGTATATCAAATCAGTAGCTCAGAAGAAGACAATCCCATGATAATTGATCATTATTTCCAGAACCACGAGGATGTTGTAAATTGCCACCCAATGGGCTCGCAATTAATGATCATTGTTTAGGTCTTTATATGATGTAGGATGAAAGCTAATTTCTTCTTTCCACTTGCGGTTTATTAGCAGTGGGTTGCTTTTGTTGTCAGTGACGACGGCACGCCAGATTTAAGGAGGCATGATGAAAAAATTATTTACCTTCCTCGTCTTGTTATCCGTTTTAATTACAATGGTTTGGCTTACTGCTCCCAGGGATGTCCGCGGGGCTGAAAGCATGGGAAACACGGAAACCTGTAAGGCTTGCCACCAGGATCGTTACACGAACTACTCAAAGTCCATTCATGCCAACAAGGCGGTCCTGAAGAGCCCGGCCAATGCGCAAGGATGCGAATCCTGCCATGGCTCTGGGACGGCCCATATCCAAAAGGGTGGTGGCAAGGAAACGGGCATGCTTGCATTCAGCAATGGGAAGGTCGAGGCAGCATCCAAATCTTCGAAGTGCCTCGCCTGTCATGCCAATTCCCGGAGTCTCTCCTTCTGGGATATGAGCAAACACAAAGCGGCCGGTATCTCCTGCGACAGATGTCATACCGTGCATTCCGGAAAAAAAATGAATCTCAAAGCCAGCCAGCCCGATCTCTGTATTTCCTGCCATCGTGATGTTCGCAGCCAGATCATGAAACAGTCGCACCACCCCCTGCGTGAGGGGAAAATGAAATGTACGGATTGCCATGACCAGCATGGCGGATTCGGCCAGAAGATGATCAAAGACAGCTCAACGAACGATCTTTGTTTTAAGTGTCATGCAGAAAAGCGCGGGCCCTTCCTTCGGGAGCATCCCCCGGTGGTAGAAAATTGCGGGACATGCCACACCGTCCATGGAAGCAATCACGGGAAACTCTTGATCACGCGAGCACCCCAGTTGTGCCAAAGCTGTCACGATGCGTCCGGACATCCCGGGAGCATCTACACGAACCAGAATACTTTTCAGGGGAATGCCCCCACGAACAGGATGTTTGCCCGCTCATGCCTGAACTGTCATTCTGAAATTCACGGGAGCACCGGTCCTTCAACGCGCGGTAATGTCCTTGTCCGATAGGAGACGAAGCCATGAGAAAAAAAGCAGCAATCCTACTTGCGGCGTTATTGGTTCTAGCGATCTTCGGGACGGTCCATGGAGAAGAAGGAAAAATATCGGGGGAGATCTCCCTTACGGGGCTTATTAAAGACGGCAAAGACAACGATGCCAAATTAACCGAGTACCGGGATATTCGCAATGGCGTCTATGGTGGCGGCGACTTACAGTATCAAAAGGATCGCAATCATGTTACCTTTGAGGCTAAGGACATCGGCTACCATACACAGCAGTATCGTCTGGAAGGAGGCCGTTGGGATGCCTATCGGTTAGATTTCAAATACGATGAAATCCCCCACAACTACACCTTCGATGCGAACACCTTTTATTCCGGCGTTGGTTCAAGCAACCTGACCTACGCGACCAACACACCAAATACCAATTCCGCTACGTGGAGTCCTTTCGACTATTCCGTTAAGCGCAGGAATATGGAAGGCAGCTTCAAGCTGGATCTGTTTAATCCTTTTTATGTGAATGTATCGGTTAACCAACAGAAGAAAACAGGCATTTATCCCCTCGGGGCAGCAGGAACGTCGCCGGGTGGCATTGCCATCGAGCTGCCCACCAACATCGATTACACAACCAATAATCTCCAGGCTGCAGTGGGGTACAGTTCCAAACCGCTCTCGATTTCCGTGAATTATCTCTATAGCCAGTTCAACAATGGGGACGGTGTCCAGAACTTCCGCAATCCTGCAACCACAGATACCGCGGCAACGACTGACACTCTATTTTTAGCACCGAATAATAACTATCATAAAATCGATGTCCAGGGAGGGGTGAAGCTGCCCTGGCAGAGTAAATTTAATATTGATCTGTCCTCGTCACGGGCCGAATCATCGACCATGCTAGGGACGTCGTACGTGACCAACACCACGGCCGCGACTTCCAATATCGGCATCCAGGGCCGGACAGGCATCAGCTTGAGCAATCCTTACTTCGACGGTAAGGTGAACACGGACAACTATAACTTTGTCCTTACTTCCAACCCCTTTTCGTTCTTCAATGTTAAACTCTTTTACAAATACTACAACAAATCGGACGTCTCCACCCAGATAACCACGACCGACGGTGCGAATATTCTTCTGAATGATCTTTTTGGCTATCGGAAAAATACCTACGGTCTGGAGACGGGATTCAAACTTCCGGCAAGTTTCCACCTGATGGCAGCCTACAACTTTATCAAAACCGAACGACAGCGGGAAGATTTGCCCAAGAACCGGGACAACCTTTTCGATGTTGGCCTGAAATGGAGCGGACTAAGCTTCATGGCCGTAAAGGTTGGCTATGAGTATCTCAACCGGGCGGCGGAATTTGCCGTTACCGAGAATCCTGTGGTTGATCTGGAGCCTTATCTCCGGCGATTCGACGCCGCCCCAAGGGAAAGGGATACCTATAAGGCTTCTCTTGAAATTTTCCCTATCGAGACATTGAGCTTCAATGTTGGCTATAGACACAATAAGGCGCGATACACCGATACGATTCTCGGTTTGACAGACTCGAAAGTAGATCAATTCAATTTCGATGTGGACTGGCAGGCCCACAAGCGCCTGCGCTTTTTCGGGTATTTAGACCTCGAACAACGGGTTTACAACCAGTTTCAGCGCCAGACTAACGGTGTTGCACTAGATCCGGCCACTACGCCAACGGCCGTAAACTTCAATTGGACATCTTCACAGACGGAAAATACTTACGGCTACGGTATTGGTGCGGATATTGCGCTTATTCCCGGGAAATTAACCCTGAAACTGGCGAACAACTCCGTCAAATCAGACGGGAGCGTGGACTACACATACCTCCTCGGCGCCGTTGCCCTGCCCGCCGGGAGAACCCAGGATAACATTGATCTCAATGCCCGGGACAGTTATCGCCTTAATAATTATGTAGCCAGGGCCACTTACCAGATGACGAAGGTCCTTACCCTGTCGGTCACTTATGCTTACGAGGAATATGCCTATGATGACTCCCAATTCAGCAGTTACCGGTATTATGTGTCGGTGACGCAGGGCGGGTATCTGACTGGAGCCTACAAAGATCCTTCTTATCGAGTCCACATCGGTCTTATCAGTATGAACTTCAAGCTTTAAGCGGTTCTTTGATGAAACGCAGATCGTAAAGAGAACACAAAAAAGGGCTGGATAATTAATTCTCTACCTCTTACACTTCTCTTTCGATCTTATGGATAAATCATGATATACTAAGTGACTGCTTTAAATAGTCCACGTTTTCCTCATGTTGAATCTTGATGGATTCCATTAGCATTGCTTCGGAACCATAAATAAATAACGCCCGGTTCTTCCTGATTTGCTTTGCAACCCATTCCTGTCCCTTGATAAGCAAGGCAAGCTTAGCTTCTATTTTTTCCAACCCTTTAACTTTCTGAGCAAAGTCCCCCGTTTTTTTCCCCGGTTCTTCCCCTGCATTTTTGATGAGCGTAGAAAAAATCTGACAGTTCATCCCTTCGTCCCGCATGAATCTTCCCAGAATAATCTTCAAATTATTGTCTTCAATCTCGTGAAGTAAGCCGCTTAATACTTCCACTCCGGCCCTTTCTGCCGAGAGCAGAGAATTATAAAACAAAACACCTTCTTGACTTTGTTTTTGTTGCATAATCGTTCTCCTTGGTTCAATATTTTTCGGCCCTTAGATCTCGATTGCTGCGAATCAGCCGTTTATGAAGGATGGAGCCGGAAATTTCATCACGAGAAACAGAAGCCGCAGGTGGAGTGAATGACGCCAGTAGGCATGATATTTCTTCCGGCGTCACGCATTGTATTGACGCCGGAAGAAATATGAAGATAATAAGCCTAAGGTTTTACAACGATCACGGGACATTTCGCCCCTTTCACGACCTTGTCCGCCACGCTGCCCATGAGTTGTTTCATGAGGCCCGTCTTGCCGTGGGAGGCGATCACGACCAAATCGATTTTCTTTTCCTGCTGTTCCTTTAAGATTACTTCCGCAGGATTCCCATTTTTAACATCAAAAACAATCTTCAGTTTCTTAGCCTTCCCGATGGCCGCAGCTTCCTTCTGCAATTTATCATTTGCCGCCTTGATGCTCTCCGCTTCCAGACGCTCAACTACCTCGGCGCCGATACAGTAGTCAACAGCGCATTGACGGATCTGCTCATCAATTACATGGAGCAGATAAATCTTGGCCTTATACTGTTCCGCAATATCAATAGCTTTTTTCAATGCCGCGTCTGAATACTCAGAAAAATCTGTTGGAACCAGGATATTCTTTGGTGCAAACATAGTCACTCCTCCTTTATTGATTGCTATCTGTTTTTTATGAATAAATGCTTATTAATAACAGTTGCCACGGTCGTCCGTATCTACCGGAAAAAGTTACGATCACCTCCTTACTAATCAACGAGACACCTATTTATCTCTGATCCGTTTATTGCTGAAGACAAGCTCCGGTTTTTTTAGAAAAACCTCTGTATCCGGCGGGACCGAATCGGTGATCCAGATTTATTCGGGTGCACAGGGCGGATCGCCTTGATGCCAATAGGGCGACATGCTGCGCAGTCTTTCAATTATGGGGGGCAGCTTTTCAATGACAAAGTCAATTTCTGCCTCGGTGGTATAGGCGCTCAGGCTGAAGCGGATGGAACCGTGGGCCATGGTGAAGGGAATGCCCATGGCGCGCAGCACGTGGGAAGGTTGCAGGGATCCCGAAGTGCAGGCGGAGCCGGAGGAGGCGCAGATGCCGTGTTCATCCATCAGCAGCAGGATGCCTTCACCTTCGACGAATTCGAAGCTGATATTGGTGGTATTGGGAAGACGCTGTAAATTGTCTCCATTCAACCGACTGCTGGGGATGCGGGACAGAAGCTCAGCCTCCAGCTTGTCCCTTAACCGTTTCACCTTCGTGTTTTCCTTCTCCATGTTTTGCGCCGCCAGTTCGCAGGCCTTTCCCAAGCCGATGATGCTGGGTGTGTTTTCCGTACCTCCCCGGCGCTGTTTTTCCTGGTGCCCGCCGATCAGAAAAGGGCTATATTTCGTACCCCTGCGGACATAGAGTACACCAATGCCCTTGGGGGCATGGAGTTTGTGCCCGGAGAGGGAAAGCATATCGATGGCATTAGTTTTCATCGCAACGGGAATCTTGCCGACGGCCTGAACCGCGTCGGTATGGAACAGGATACCCTTGTCACGGGCTATTTCGGCGGCCTTCTCCACGGGAAAGAGCACTCCCGTCTCATTATTGGCCCACATCAGGCTGACCACCGCCGTATCGGGCGTCAGACTTTTTTCATACTGCTCCAGATCCAGGAGGCCCTCTTTATCAACGGGCAGTTCTGTGACTCGATAGCCATGCCGGGCCAGATCCATACCCAGCGACTTGACGGCGGGATGCTCAACCCGGCTGGTTACAATATGGCGCCGGTTGGGGTTTGTCGCCAGGGCGGACCGGATCGCGGCGTTGTCGCTTTCCGTTCCGCAGCTGGTAAAGATGATTTCCTCGGGCATGGCCCCGATGAGGGCGGCCATTTGTTCCCGGGCCGCGCGGATTTTCCTCGCCACCTGACCGCCAAAGAAATGCATGCTGGAGGGATTTCCATAAAGATCACGAAAATAGGGAAGCATGGCTTCCAGAACCTCAGTCGCCACCTGGGTTGTGGCGTTATTGTCCAGATAGACGGTCTTCATGGCGTTACCTCCTCGATCACCAGCTCCGGCGAGACGAGATCCCGCAGCTTCAATTCCACAAAATGCTTCAAGGTGATGTCCGACGCCTTGCAGGCGGCGCAGGCGCCCCGTGTGGCGACGAGGACCCGGTTGCCGATCACATCGATCAACTCGATGTCTCCCCCATCATGTTTCAGGGACGGCCTGATTTCCCGCTCGATGGTCTCTTCGATCATCTTCATTTTCTGAATGTTGGAAAGCTTTGGCCTGGCTGCGGGCTGGATTTCGGCCCGCACCCTCGCGATGATCTGAGCGATGGCCTCATGGCAGTTCCCGCAACCGCCGCCCGCTTTCGTATAATTGGTCACGTCTTCCACCGTGGTCAGGTTGTTTTCCCGGACCGCCCGCTCGATGTCGCGGTCGGTGACGCCAAAACATTCGCAAATGATCTGCGCCCCCGGCTCCCTGACGGGTGCGCCCCGATAATTGGCCACTGCCGCTTCGAGCGCTTCCTTTCCCATGACGGAGCAATGCATCTTTTCCTCGGGCAGGCCGCCCAGAAAAGCAGCGATGTCCTTATTGCTTACTTTCAACGCCTCGTCCAGCGTCATCCCCTTGACCATTTCCGTCAACGCCGAGGATGTGGCAATGGCGCTGGCACAGCCGAAGGTCTTGAATCTGGCATCCTTGATGCGTTTATTTTCATCCAGGCTGAAAGAAAATTTGAGGGCGTCTCCACAGGCGATGGACCCCACTTCCGCTACCCCGTCCGCATGTTCCACTTCCCCCACGTTGCGGGGATTCAGAAAGTGATCTTTGACTTTATCGGTGTATTCCCACATGAGTTTGCTCCTTTGCCAGTCAGATAACTGCCCTCGTTCACTTATAATGGATGTCGCATTACTGGCCAGGTGATATCGATGGTCCTTCGAAGACCGTTTCCCCGAGTTCTCGTCTATCGTTCGGTGATTCTATCTAGGGATACCAGCTTTCTTTTTCTAGCCAATTCATTATGTTAACCTCCAGCCAATAATCAGTTGCTCTTATTCTTTTTCACCTTTGCAGGTAGAGAATCCAAAAGGCAAATATGCTGGACACCATCTGATAAAACCGGTTACAATAGGGACAACACCAACAGCACCCCACCAACTCTGAAAATAGACACCCGCCAGGATAACGATGACCCCCAATATGATCCTGATCGTTTTATCGGTCTTACCAACGTTGCATTTCATAATTCTTATTCCTTTCTTTCAGATCAGCTTTATAAGTTGTAGCAATGGATAACGTGTCCTGTATTTGTTTCTTAAATGAATTAAGTTTCAAGATCGCGTTTCATCCGGTCAAAATCTTCTTTATTAATGTTTTTTCATCGCCGGGGTCTATTTCCTTTCCAGGGGAAAGGTCAGACTTGCCCCATACCAGCCGATCACGGACACGATGGGGATGAGTGCCAACAGCAGCAGGAGATAGAGGATTCTCGCCCCGGCAAGAGAGATGATCGTGGTGGGGAGGAAGAGCCGCAGGAGAAAGGCAGCCAGAGAGATCACCACGAGCAGGGCTGAAAAGAGAATTTTGATCTGAACCGGCCGCAAAGGTCTGGCTTGATAGTTGAGCCACCAAGTGAGAAAACCGGTCAGAATGGCCGGTACGGAAAAGAGGATGCCGGCCCCCAAGCAGTAAAAGGCGGTCGTTTCGAAAGCGTTCACATCGGTGGCCAGGTAGAAGAGATAGAAGAGTGCCGGTGATACCGTAAAAGCGATCGGGAAGTGAACCAGCATAGGGTGGGGATGTCGGCGCAGAAAGGGGAACCTTTCCAGCAGCGCTTCCAGGGGCTTAGGCAAAGTCTCTTCCGCCACTCCTTTCATTTTCAGGGTCCCCACCTCGGGATATCGATCCAGCATCTCCGGGCCGTGAGGTGCAGCTTCAATATCGGCAGTAAGGTCGCGCCCCCCCGGGTGACGCTTCATGTGTAGCCCGGTATTCCACAACTTACTCGTGCTGACATCGAATACCCTGCCTTTATGGGCGATATAACAGTGTTGCCCCTCCTTTCCGTTGAACTGAGACAGCGATTCCAGGTCGAATTCTTTCATGACGTCCTTTCACGAACAGACAGAAAATTGGTTAAATGATCAAGCGATAGGTATAATGGATCCAGCAATTGGCGGCGTAAGATCCAGACTGTTAAAGCTCTCCGGGACATATTCTACGAAGCTTGCCTCGTTCCTTGCCGTCTTGGATACCGAACGGCGGCATTGGTTCTAATGAAAAATCTCTGTGTTTCATATCCTCTGTCATGACATAACCCCATGTGCAAAATATCCTATCATGAGGCAAATCATTGTTAGCGCATGGACTTTTATTGTGGCAAGGTTGGCGGGCGCCATTTTTATCTTATCCATGTAATTATCTTTCAATATTCGAAAGGAACCATATGCAATGGGCACTGTGAGGAGACCCAGGAGAACACTGAATGATGTTAACCTGAAGTACGCACACAGGAGTATGGTACCGTAAGCGCAAGTCAGCCCCGCAACATATAATACAACACCCCGCTTTCTTCCAACACGTGCAACGAGATTTAGCTTTCCTGATTGGCGATCTTCCTCATAATCGGGTATCTCGTTGATGACGATCATGGACCACATGAGAAATCCGGGAACCAGCGAAATCATGAAGGGTTCCCAGGCAATCGATCGGGTCTGCACGTAGAATGCCCCGAGGCAAATAACGGGACCGAAATTAATGAAGAGGCTCAATTCTCCGAACCCCCGATAGCCGTACCGTATAGGCGGCATGGTGTAAAAAACGGAAGAAAAAACGCCGATGGCAGCGAAGATCAGAATGGGCCAGCCCACCGCTATGGTCAGGTAAATTGCGATAACGGCCCCTACGAGATAACAAAAAATCGCTGCTGACAGTACGTGACGCGCGGCAAGGAGTCCTCCCGTCAGAACCCCGCTACCTCCGGTATATGGATTCTTATCTTCGCCGTGTAAACGATCTGCTGCATGGAGATAATCATAGACATCATCTACCATATTAAGACCTATATGGTGCACCGTCACGCCGACAATGACCAGAAAAAAATACCATAAATTGAATTCCTGGAACCTCGACCAGGCGATGATACTTCCCAACAGGGCCGGAAAGATACTGGTGGGCACAAAATGAAGACGGAGTGCCTGAATCCATATGCTCATGATGCTCGGAGGATATCCATATTTCCTGACCAAAATCATCCTTAACGGCATTGCATGCGACCTCCAATATCCGTAATACTGAAAATTTCGATTTCTACCTTGGCATTCCTTAAAAATGGCAGCAGGCGGCATCTGCGTGACGTCTCTAAGGGCACGCTTTGTCGCGCCCTTTTTCCTATGTCAAAAGTATCTATTGAATCCATACGTTATGGTGACATTATGCCAAATTCCCCGCTTAGAATGTAAGTGCAACACATTTTTTTTCTCTCATAGTGTTCACTAAGCAGGGTTCGAGTTAAAATTTTCTGATCACTTGGAAAAACCGTCCCGGCAATAATAGCCGGCGGGCTTTGCCGAACCAAGGTTGTATTCGCTGAAAACGGTGCAACTACCGCATATACAGGCCTGCTTGGGGTCAAGGTCTGGGCACGTGGCCATGCCTGTAGAACAATAAATTCCGGGGATTTCTTCACGATTCATAGGCGACTGTGCCAAAGCCTCCTTGATTTTGACCAGCTTGCCGCTGACGCAAGTGCTCTTCGACTGTACGGGGCACTTGGGACACATGCATTTGCCGACATTGATCGTGCTAAAGGGGATCTTGGCGCTGATTGTTTGATTCATTTTTATTTACCTCCTAAATGGTTATTGTTCCTAACTTAATTATAAAAGGATTGTACTTGCATTCTAAGAATTTATTCTGTTTCTTATAAAGAACACTGGGGATTCAGTAGAATAAGAACAATAGGCACAACCTACCAATAACGAAATGGGCTGCAGATCATGCCTTGTTCATCCGCTATTCATGAACAGGTCGTGCCGTATCCAGTTTTAGTTCTTTATCGTGCATCTTTTCTTCGTACCAGAGATCATGGTTTTGTTTTGCCCAGACCGCATCGACGGAACCTTCCCACATGGCTTCAAAGGCTCCTTCCATGCCAAGAGTACCCATATAAATATGGCCAAAGGAGACTGTGACAAACAATACTGCCACACAGGCATGAATCACGTGGGATACTTGCATAATGAAGCGGCTCTGATCCCAAATGGGGAAATCCAGCAGTACCCCGGTTACCCCCACGCTACTTCCAAAGAGGAATATAAGCCAGAACCATCCTTTCTCTCCGGCATTGATCTTTCCTATGTGGGGCCGCGGTCCGCTGCCGATCATGCCTCCCATGGTTTTGAACCACTGCAGATCGCATTTTTTGGGAATGTTGAAGCGAACCCAGAGGACAAATTCCAGTACAAATCCGATGAGCAGCAATGGCCCGCAATAATTGTGCAACACTTTTGACGCCTGGAGATATCCGGAAACAAACCAGTGTCCGAAAACCGGCATCAGCAGCATGCGTCCCAAGAGCAGACTCAGTCCGGTAATCGCCATAATTATAAAAAGCAAGGCGGTATACCAATGCACGATCCGTTCGCCACGGGTAAAACGGACAATTTTCACTCCCGAGCGGGGTTTCTCCAGTCTTTCCGGTCCGACACGCACATAGAACGCGGCCATGACTGTCAGAGCCAGTATGATAATCCAGGGAGAAATCCGTACGACGATACCATTGCGAATTTCTCTCCAGTTTTCTCCTCCGTTCTGGATCAGGACGGTGTGACCCTGGGACGGTGTGGATGTGTAAGTGGGGACGCCCTGTCTGACCACCCGCCAGAAGTTAGCCCGTGGATTACTGATATCTACGCCGACAGCCTGCCAGTAAAAGAGCCCGCCCATCAGGACAAGTAGCAACATACACGAAACAAGTAAGCTGACGGTCCGTATTCTAGTTTGCGTTGCCATACCCCCTCCTTTTCTCAGCGATCGGTTTGCACCAGCTTGAAGCGATCGATCAACTCCTGCTGTCGCTGCTGTGCGATCAACGGATCTTTTGCGCCCTTGTATACGCCGGGTTCATGCATGGTTACGCTGCGGGGCTCGGAAGAACACCCGGACAGTCCCGCAAAGACGATGAATGCCGCCAAAATATAGCATTTTAACTTCATGGCTTTTTCTCCTTGTCGGATTTGAAATTGTAAGCCGTATTCCATCCCCACGAATCAGGCCTGCCTCCGCGCTTGGTAATGCGCTGTATGTAAATCTCCGATACGATATTGCCGTCTCCGGCCAGCAGGGCTTTGGTAGCGCACATTTCCGCGCACAGAGGTAATTTACCCTCGGCAATCCGGTTACGACCGTACTTCTTGTATTCGTCAACAGAGTTGTCCGGACCTGGTCCCCCGGCGCAGAAGGTGCACTTGTCCATCTTACCCCGAGCAGCAAAAGAGTTCTCTTCCGGGAACTGCGGGGCGCCGAACGGGCAGGCATAGAAACAATAGCCGCACCCGATGCACAGATCTTTGTCGTGCAGGACGATGCCGTCCGGAGTTGTGTAAAAGCAATCGACCGGGCAGACAGCCGTGCACGGCGCATCCGTGCAGTGCATGCAGGCCACGGAAATGGACTTTTCACCGCTTTCTCCGTCCTTGATGGTGACCACATGACGGCGGTTAATACCCCACGGCACATCGTGTTCGTTGTTACAGGCCGTCACGCAGCCATTGCACTCGATGCAGCGTTCGGCGTCACAGAGAAATTTCATTCTTGCCATAATTCATCTCCTTTCAGACCCGTGTTATGCGGCAGAGCGTGGCTTTGGTTTCCTGCATCTGGGTAACGGAATCATAACCGTAGGTGGTGGCAGTGTTACATGCTTCACCCCGGACATATGGCGCCGTGCCTTCCGGGTAGTGATCGTAGAGGTCCTTGCCCTGGAACCAGCCGCCGAAATGAAACGGCGTCCAGACCGTTCCGGGACCCACCCGCGGGGTGATCATGGCCCGGACCTTGATCCTGCCCCCCTCGGCCCCCTCCAGCCACATATACTGACCATCGGAAATGCCGGCATCGTTGGCGTCTTTCGGGTTGACTTCCGCGAACATCTCCGGCTGTAGTTTGGCAAGCCATGCATTGGAGCGAGTCTCCTCGCCACCCCCTTCGTATTCAACCAACCGGCCGCTGGTGAATACGAGCGGATATTGCTTGCTGTGATCGACAGACTGGATAGATTGGTAGCGGGTGGGGAGCCGCCAGAAGGCCTTGCGATCCTGATAGGTGGGATATTTTTTCACCAGATCGAACCGCGGCGTATAGAGAGGCTCACGATGGATGGGGATCGGGTCGGGATACTCCCAGACCTGACACCGGGCCTTGGCGTTACCAAAAGGCGCACAGCCGTGTTTGATGGCTACCCGCTGGATGCCGCCGGAAAGATCTGTTTTCCAGTTGCGTCCTTCCGCCTCTTTTTTCTCGGCTGGGGTCAGATCATCCCACCAGCCCAGCTTTTTCAAAAGCACATCGGTAAATTCCGGATAGCCGTCCTTGATCTCCGATCCCTTTGAATAGACACCCTCAGCCAGAAGGTTTTGACCGTTGCGTTCCGTTCCGAAATTTGCCCTGAAGACCAAGCCGCCCTCGGCTACGGATTTACTGGGGTCATACAGGATGGGGGTGCCGGGGTGTTTCATCTCAGGCGTTCCCCAGCACGGCCAGGGCAGACCGTAGTATTCGCCGTTGCACGGGCCGCCTTCAGCCTTGAGCGTAGTAGTATTAAAAGTCTTGCGGTGCTTGGCATGGAGTTTGAGCCGCTCCGGGCTTTGGCCCGTATAGCCGATCGTCCAGGCGCCGCGGTTGATCTCCCTGAGGATGTCTTCGACGACCGGCTCGTCGTTTGCCACCTTGATATGCTTGCACAGCTCGTTGGCGAAGCCGAGCTTCTTCGC
>JANYAF010000237.1 GCA_025355175.1 Deltaproteobacteria bacterium
CCGATACTTCGCTGGACATACCAGATGATACAATAAGACGGATACATTATGGCTCTTATGAATATATTCGCTCACATAAAAAGCATCTCATACAAATCTATTCGAAGCAAGCTTCGGGGAATATGACCCGGAGAGATTCAAGGCCTCATCACTACATAAAATTCTTGAAACACCGCCAATCTTTATTTTCCGCAGCATCGAGCACCGCTTTTAAATGCCATAGATTAACTGGGAATAAGCCTGCAAACACGAGCGCCCAGTATGCTTAAGGTGTGCAATGAGTAAGTTAACTCATTGGAGTTGAGGTGTGCACCGCCATCTGTGAACACGTTAAAACTTTATTTTTACCTTAAGCGGCGAAGCGCCCGAGAAAGCTCGCCTGCGTCACTTTTTCATTAAAGAATTAACTATTTGCCCCTGATGCGCATGTTTTAGACGGGGCGTCACTTTTTTCAAAGTGCTAAAAGTATTGAATCTTACTGATTTCTGAACATGAGGTCAAAATTTGACCGCAAGTCAATCTATCCTTGGGGACTCACCTACTCTAATATCAACATCCTGTCAAGAAATATTTAGAGCGGAAGAAAGGACATTACGGACGGGGTTATGCAGAGCCTATTAATCATAATATTAATAATAAAATCAAAATATTACAATGACATGACCTGAGTTATTTCGGAACTCAAATGAGCAGCCATGCCGGCTACTAAACCATGAAGTGCAACGTCGTCCATGATCTTGTTTTTGTCCATGTCCGTCACGTAAAAGACATCGCATGCCCGATCATTCCTTGTGGATAATTTTGCGGCCACGACGTTGATGTTATGCTCATGAAAGCACCAGGCAATCTTGTGCAAAAGACCGAAATTGTCCGCCGTCTCAATTTCAACAATAGTCGCCACCAGGGAATCCTTATTGTTGATACGGATATCAATAAATTTTTTTTCATTGATGCCGCGAAGTAATGGAGGGGGATACTTTCTGATTCGATCAGCCACCAGACTATCAACCCGGACGCAATCACTCTTGATCAGTTCCCATTTTTGGAAAATGTTCGCCAACCGTTTTTCAGACGTCAGCCGCGGTTTATCCGGCGGTTCGACATGAAAAATATCGAGCACTTTCTGATCCGGTGTGGAATGAATTTTTGCGCTCAGGATATTGTAGCCTTCCGACGTCATGCAACCAATTATATCGCTTAGCAATCCGACCCGGTCGAGCGCACAGACGATTAATCGTTCAAAACCGGCAAAAACCTTTTGATGGAGATGCAAACCATCTTTATCCACCCGAGCCAGCCACTGTAGATGCTCTGCCCGCTCTCCAGGCAACAGATCATCTACATAAGGATAACCCGCAGAAGGCATGTGCTGCGTATTCTTTGTTCCGTGTTCGTTCTGGTTAAGAATGCGATAAACACCATCATACAACTGCTCCAGCTGATAAGATTTCCAACCCGTCCAGGTGTTGTGACCCACGCTGCGGATATCGGCAATGGTCAACAAATAAAGAAGATTCAATGTTTCAACATCGGTAATCTCCGCCGCAAACTGATCCAGATTATGGTCCTCGAAGTCTCTGAGCAGCGAGAGATTCGACATATCGAGATGATGCGCAACAAGAAATTGGATTTGTGAAACCTGTTCATCCATTAATCCCAGATGCTCACAGAGCTCCCCGGCAATCACTGCGCCGTTTTGCGTGTGATCGCCGGCTTCGGCCTTGCCGATGTCGTGCAGTAAAACAGCCAGGCGGAGAATCATTTTGTTGGAAAGACCGGCATAAATTCCCTTAATCTTGTCATCCGCATTTCCGGCAAATTCGTCACAGGCCCCTGTGGCCATGAGAGAATGTTGATCAACGGTAAATTCATGGTATTGATCATATTCCACTTTGCAGGTCAGCGCTGCAAATGGCGGTATCATCTTCGATAAAAGACCGGTTTCATGCATGGTCAGCAAAACCTGACCCAGGGCATCCGGCCAGGCCAAAATAGACAGAAAAACATCTCCCGCCGCCTTAGATTTAAAGTCTTCAGAATTCGTAACCTCGATGGCGTGCCGGATTTTATTGCGCAGTTCAACGCTCAAAGTTCCCTGGCAAGCCAAAGAGTGTTTGAATATCCGCAAAACCGATTCGGGGTGATCCAATTGAAATTTTTTTCTGTCATGCAGAAATAAGATGCCGTCCAAAAGCGAGATACCGGGCTCGATTTCAAGTGAACTGACCCGGCGGCGGACGTCGCTCCAAATGCTTTTACCGGAAAGATCTTTCTCCAAAAAAGAAAGCAGGCACAGGCGGATGTCCCGAACGGTTTTGAAATAAACCTCCAGAAGACGTCCGGTGTGTTTTCCTTTGAAACCGTAGCGGGCGGCAATAGCATCCTGATACTGCATTTCCAGAATATCCAGCCGCTGCCTCGCTGCAACATGCAACACGGAACGCAAGCCGGCGAGAAAGTCGTAGCCGGACGCGAGCATTTTAGTTTCAGCTAAGGAAAATCCCGACTTGGCGTGAAGCTGGGCAAACCCAACCGTGCCTTGTTTCACACGCTCCGCCCACAGCAGACGCTGACAGTCCCGAAGTGTGCAAATGCCGTTTTTCAAATCCGGCTCTATGCGGTACAGAGAATTTTCAGAGGAATACAACCCCTCGCGCAGTGCGGCCGACATTTCTTCGATATACTCTTTTTTCTTCTTTTTAAAATAAGGCCGGATACAGTCTTTTTGAAGCAAATCATATAAGCCGTGGTCGCCATACAGATAGCGGCTTTCCAATAAAGCCGTATCCGTAGCTAAGTCTTCGCCCATAATGGCGCGGCACTCATCCAACGTGCGAACAACGCAACCCATCGTAAGACCGATATTCCAGAAATCTTTCACGACAGCGCCAAGCGTCTCCGAGCCATGTCGGTCGCGGTGGAGAATCAGAACATCAATGTCGGAGTAAGGCCAAAGCTCGCTGCGGCCATAGCCGCCCAGGGCAACCAGACAATAGTCCCGGTCGGCGGCACGTCGATCGATATAGCGACGGTAAATCGCGCGCAGGGCGTCGTCAACATCCCGGCTGAATGTGTGAAGCGCCGCAAGAGGCTCGACGATGGCGCGTTCCGGAGAAAAAACGGCATCGCGCGCAGCCGCAAGGCGTGATTTAATCTCTAGCGGGGTCATCACCTGTCCCACTAAATCGCTTCCGGACCGCGCTCACCGGTGCTGATACGCATCACGTCATCCATCGGCAGGATGAAAATTTTCCCGTCGCCGATTTTGCCTTCCGTGCCGGTGCGCGCAGCCTTGGCAATCGCCTGGACGGTCTGTTCCTGATACATGTCTTCCACGGCAATCTCGAGTTTGACCTTGCGGATGAAGTTGATTTTATATTCATGTCCGCGATAAGTTTCCGTATGGCCTTTTTGCCGCCCGATTCCCTGAACATCGGACACGGTCAGACGAAACACCTCGATGTGACTCAGCGCCTCTTTCACCGCTTCCAGGCGCGTCGGCTGAATAATAGCGATAATATATTTCATGGCATTCTCTCCTTATGATATAAATCTATTGGCGGATATCCTGTTCGGGGTAAGCGGATATATTATGGATGCTGAGATCAGCGCCGCGCATTTCATCTTCCTGGCTCAGACGGATCCCCACCGCATACTTGAGGGTTAAATACACCATCGTTCCGACGGTCAGCGCCACGACGATCGCCGCAAACGTTCCTGCCGCCTGCGCGCCCAGAGAAACACCTCCCATGCCGCCAAAAACTTTCTGTCCGAAAATTCCGGTCGCGATTCCACCCCACGAACCGGTGATGCCATGCAGCGGCCAAACACCCAGCACATCGTCGATTTTAAGTCTTTCTGTTTCCAGCTTGAAGCCGAAGATAAAAATAATGGAGGCGATACCGCCGATCAGAAAAGCGCCGAAAGGATGAACGACATCAGAACCGGAGCAAATGGCGATCAAACCGGCCAACGCGCCATTGTGAATAAAGCCCGGATCATTTTTGGAAAAGACCAGCGCAAACAAAATGCCACCCACCATCGCGAAAAGCGAGTTAACCGCAACCAGACCGCTGATGGCTGAAATATCCTGAGCGCTCATGACATTGAAGCCAAACCAGCCGATAGCCAGTATCCAGCTGCCCAACGCCAGAAATGGAATATTGGACACGGGAATGCCCTGACTGATGCCGTTTTGCCAGCGCCCGATTCTCTGTCCCAGAATCACAATCGCCGGTAGTGCCAGCCATCCACCCATGGAATGCACAACGACGGAGCCCGCATAATCGTGAAATTTAAGACCGGTCGTGGCTACAAGCCAATCCTGAAAAAAAGTAAAGCGACCCCAGATAACCGATTCAAATAAAGGGTAACACAACCCGGCCAGAATCGCGCCTGCCAGCAGTTGCGGCCAGAACTTGGCACGCTCCGCAATCCCACCGGAAATAATCGCCGGAATACAGGCGGCAAAAGTGGTCAGGAAAAAGCAGTGAACCAGATCAAATCCGCGCGCACCGGCCACCACCTTGCCGTTTAAAAGATCTGCAAGGCTGCCTGCATCCATCCAGAAATTAATACCGTAGGCAATGGGAAACCCGATAAGAAAGTAAACAACCGTGGACATCGACCAGTCCGCCAGAATTTTCACTAGCGCATTGATTTGATTTTTTTCGCGGACCGTGCCCACTTCCAGAAAAGCAAAACCCGCATGCATGGCAAAAATCATGACGGCGCCCAGCATCAGAAAAAGCGTATTGCCCGAATACTGAAGGGTTTGTAACGTAGCGTCCATGAAACCTCCTGAACCAATAATGTATTATCACCATTTAAAACCATTGATACAAAAGCAAGGAGTTTGCCAGGAAGGCACTACATCGTCTGCATGATTTCGAGAGGGGAAAAACTTCCGGCTAAGTGCTCGATATCTTATGTAGATCACCGGAAGAGTGGTGAAGATTATTTTTATCGAGCGGCGAAGAATTATTTTTCAGCGAAACATATTTGTGTCTAATCCGCGTCAACAAAACAATTGTGTACCCAATTGATGCGGCCCACAGGCCTTTTGGCGCCTCGGGGCCTGTGGCCGCATCATGACAGTCTGGCTACCAGCCTTTCTTCCACATGTCTTCATCGTTATAGATTTTTTCATCGTCAGATGCTTCGGGCGCGTCCATTTCACAGTCCCGTGTTTTTTGTTTGGCTTTTTCGCGGGAATATTCACGATACCACTCATGCGCGGTAATCATGGACATCACTTCGCTGGTGCCCGTCCAGATCGACGCCAGACGAACGTCCCGATAAATACGTTCGACAGGAAAAACATTCGTATAGCCGATGCCGCCCATGACCTGCATGGAATTATGGACCACCTTCTGACAGGATTCCGTGATAAATTTTTTGCTTTGCGACACCATCCGGCGAATGAGGTTCATATCCGCACGCTCATCCACCGCACGCGCCGTCGCATAAGCCATGGCGCGCGCCGCATCGAGCAACATCACTGCTTCTGCAATCTGAAAGCTGACGCCTTCAAATGTGTTGATGACCTGACCGAATGCTTTGCGACGGGAAGTATAATTCGTGGCGATTTCCAGTGCCGGACGCGCCGCGCCAATGGTCATGGCTGCTGTTCCCAGACGCTCCGGAATCATCATGGTATTGAACACGGCATTGGCGCCCTGCACTTTCCCGACGACATTGGCCTTGGAAACTTTCACATCTTTAAAAATGATCCGACCCGTGCCGCCGCCACGACAGCCCATCAGGCCATACAGATATTTGACTTCAACCCCTTCCGTCCGGTCAACAATAAAACAGGTGATGGCATCCTGGGGCTTGGCATCAGGATGTGTTTTAGCATAGACGAGAAAAAAATCCGCGCCCTCCGCACCGACAATGAACCGTTTTTGTCCGTTGAGCAGATAGTAATCGCCGCAGTCTTCTGCTTTGGTGGTTGCGCCGAAGAAATCCGATCCGCCGCGCGGTTCGGTCAGGCACTCCGCCGCGAAAAGGTCGCCGCGTAAAAGCGGTTTGACGTATTTTTCTTTTTGCTCATCCGTACCGTGCAGAATAATCGCATCGCAAACCAACTCCGCGCCCACACCGAAGACACAGGCAAATTCATAACCAATCACACCAACTTCTTCCATGATCATGCAGGTCGTCACCCAGTCCATGTCCCTTCCACCCCATCTTTTCGGGTAGCGGCAGCCCATCAGATTCCGCTGGCCGGCTTCGCGCAAAAACTCTTTGGGAAATTTGATGGTATCCGTATCCATGTCCAGAATCATCTGGCGTGGAATGCCTCTGACAAAATCGCGCACGTCATCCCGGATTTTAATCTGTTCCTTCGTCAACATATACTCAAACATGGTTTCCTCCCTTATCGTGCGGCGGCTTAAGCATTGTCTCGCCGCAAAGTTTTGGGGGATTATAACAGAAAAACGTCCTGATACGTATAAATAAGGACTGGTTCAGTGTAAAAACCCGCTTGACTATTGTCCGGTATTATGATCATGCTCCGTTATAGAGCGTGCTATTTTTTAGAATACTGACTATCTTTTAATCAATGAGACGCAACCACCGGAACCGCTTTTTGTCCTGGTGGTTTTTTGTTTATCGCCCGGTAAAGACAACACGACCCATGAAAAGTCGCAGGCGATATCGATAAACCAGGCAAGAACAATTGCCTGGCAGGTGAGGCATACAGGCCCTCCCTTCAACCTTCCTTCTCAATCAGGAGCTGGATGGGGGTGATGACGATGCTTTGTGGAACCCCACGGGGGAACGAAGGTTTAACATATGCCAACCATTGGCATAAAGAGAAAGGGAACTAAAATGAACAAGAATTTGTATGTCGGCAACCTGTCTTTCAAGGTCACAGATGAAGATCTGAAGACAAACTTTGCGGAAGCCGGTGAAGTCGCCTCCGCGTCCATTATTAAAGACAAATTTACCGGCCAGTCCAAAGGATTCGGTTTTGTCGAAATGAAAACAGAAGAAGGCGCAACCGCGGCCATTCAGAAATTTAACGGCGGCATGCTCGACGGCAAAGCCATCACCGTTAATGAAGCCAGACCGAAGAAAGAATTTGGTGCAGGCGGCGGTGGCGGAAACCGTGGCGGTGGCGGCGGTGGATATCGTGGCGGCGGCGCTGGCGGAAATCGTGGCGGTGGTGGTGGAAACCGTGGCGGCGGTGGCGGCAGATACTAGAATTAACTGAAAAATTGCGTTACTTCTTATACCAAGTTGCTTTCAAAAAATAAAATATGAATTTTTGAAAGCTTACTTGGTATTATGCCCGGTAAATCAACTTTTTACTATTTGATGGCTACTTGGTATAAAAATAAAGAGCAGAAGGTTATTCAAAACAAATCTTCTGCTCTTTTTGTTTTAAAATCAAGTTGTTGTTCTTCCATTAAAAACTGAATCTATTTGCTCGAATGAATATAGTCTGTAATCTTTGCGGCAATTGTTTTTACGACAAATTCAAATTCATCAACGTCCTTATCCAGGAGTGTCATACGGAAACCCAGCAGCGGCGAGAAAAATGACGTCAGCGGCACTACGCAGATACCTGTGGACGCCAGCAGGTAGTAAACGAACCGTTTGTCGTACTCAATATCTTTGGTGAGACTTTCTATATAGCTTCGTACTTCCGGCTGTTCAATCGACAGGAATTGCCGTTCGTTGAGCACCGATTCGTTGAATAGGACTGTCATATAAAAGGCGCCGTTGGTTTTGTTGGCAATCAGAAAAGGAACATCTTTCAAAATGCCGTAGGCAATGTTGGAGAGCTTTTCGTAATGCTGCGTGCGCTCCCGCAAATAATTTTTATATTCCGGATGCGTCATGATCCGGGGAATTGCCATTTGCGGCAGCGTGGTGGAGCACACTTCCGACATCTTCTGATGCAGAATTGTATTGATGAAGCGGGCAAAAATCGGGTCTTTATCCGCGTTATACACTTCCATCCAGCCGCAGCGCGCGCCGGGCCAAGGGGCTTCTTTGGATATGCTCTTCATGGCGATGGCCGGAACATCGCCGATGATATCACACAACGGTACCGTCGTTTTGCCGTTATAGACGATATTGATATAGGTCTCATCGGAAATCACAAAAAGATCATTTTCTCTGGCAATCCTGACAATATTTTGGAGCGCCTCGACCGGATAAACAAAGCCGGTGGGATTATCGGGATTGATAATCAGAATGCCGACAATCGCCTTATGGCTTTTGACTTTCTGCTCCAGTTCCCTCAGATCGGGATGCCAGTTGTTATAAGGATTCATCCGGTACGTATTGGACGGAAAAGAAGCATGGAGCACTTCCGCCATAAAATGAGTGGAATAGGTCGGCTCCGGCATAATCATGCGGGCATCCACCTGAATGGAACTGTAGGCGCGGGCAATCGCATCACCCAGACCGTTGAAGAAAATGACATCCTCGGGCGTAATCTGAACTTTGCCGCGTGAATTAACGTGATCGGCAATGAACGTGCGCGTGGCATCCATCCCCTTGGTGGGTGAATACGCGTAAGAGGCGTCTTCCTTAATAATATCGATGAGAACTTCTTTCATCCAATCGGGAATTTTTTCACCTTTTTGTACCGGATCGCCGATATTTTCCCAAATAATCTTCACACCGTATTCCTGAAGTTTTTTGGCGATAAGCACGATGTTGCGGATTTCATATGTCAGCCCGCTGCCGCCGCGGGAAATTTCAAATCGCATAAGTTGCCAAACTCCTTAGATATTTTTATAGTGATCCATAATACATATTTTTAAATTTAGCCAGGGTTTTTTAAGTTTTACGCTATTTGTGAACATGGCAATAATTTTATGAGGGACAAAAAAACATTTTCGTGATATTTAAAACAGATAATAAAAAACAAAAGGACACAGATTATGGACGACACAAAGACTTTTGCCGAAATGTTCGAGGAATCCTACGCCACCCCCAAGCGTTTTTCCGTGGGAGAAAAAGTAGAAGCAACGATTGTAAAAATTTCTCCAGAATGGATTTTTATTGATCTGGGCGCCAAAAGCGAAGGCTATATTGACAAAAAAGAATTTCTCGATGACACGGGCAATCTGACCGTTAAAGAAGGCGACACCGTCACCGTCTATTTCCTTTCGTCGCGTCACAGCGAAAGGCTCTTTACCACCAAACTGCTGGCACGCAAAAGCGTGGATGAATTTTTAGTCAATGCTTATCAAAATGAGATTCCTCTCGAAGCCACCGTCGAAAAAGAAATTAAAGGCGGTTTCTCCGTTAAAATCAGCGCCAGCGCGAGCGGCTTTTGTCCCTACTCGCAAATGGACAGAAAAAGAATCGATAATGCCGTAGATTATGTCGGCAAAAAATTTGATTTCATTGTCATAGAATATGGAGAAAACGGCCGAAAGATCGTCCTGTCGCGCCGTCCGTTACTCGAAAAAATCGAACAGGAGAAAAAATCCGTTCTGAAAGACTCCTTGCAAAAAGGCATGACGGTGCAAGGCGTCGTAACCTCCGTGCGCGACTTCGGCGCGTTTATCGATATCGGCGGCGTGCAGGCGCTTCTGCCCGTTTCGGAAATGACCTGGGGCAGAGTGGAAGACACCCGATCTCTCTATAAGCCAGGCGACACCATTGAAGCCGTCATCATCAACCTGGATTGGGAAAACGACCGCGTGACTTTATCCTTCAAGGATACGCTCCCCGATCCGTGGAATGAAGTTGTCAGCAAATACATCGAAGGCAGTATCCACAAGGGAAAGGTATCGCGGCTGACGGATTTCGGCGCGTTTATCACGCTGGAAGCGGGCGTGGATGGGCTTTTGCATATCTCCAAACTGGGCAAAGGGAAAAAAATCAAGCACGCCCAGGACGTCCTGTCCAAGGATCGCGAAATCGACGTGAAGATCGAAAAGATCGACCGCGAGAATAAGAGAATATCGCTGGATCTGACTACAAGCAGCGAGGAGAAAAAAGGCTCGTCGGAAGAAAAAGACGACTACCAGAGCTATATGCCCAAAGCGCCTAAAACAATGGGCACGTTCGGTGATCTGCTGAACAAGGCTAAAAAGAAGAAATAGAGAAGTGATGGTGTAAAAAAATTATGGGTTTAATCCGTTTGTTGATGAGCGATCCGGCGGCCTTTGTCATGCTGGCCGTGTTGCTTTTGTATTCCGTGATTTTACACGAGCTGGCGCATGGCTGGGTAGCCTACCGGATGGGCGACGCGACGGCTAAATGGCTGGGCAGGCTGACGCTCAATCCGATCAAGCACCTTGATCCCATCGGCTCGCTGATGCTTTTAATTGTCGGTTTCGGCTGGGCCAAACCGGTCCCGATCAACCTGGAAAACATTCCCGCACCGCAAAGACGCAAGGGATTGATCCTGGTTTCCGCCGCCGGCGTTGCGGCCAACATCATCATTGCCTTTTGCGCACTGCTTTTATGGCGGCTGATTTCCCCCGAACCGGGCAGTATGCTTTATCAGGTTCTTTATTTACTGTCGCATATCAACATCATGCTGGCGGCATTCAATTTAATCCCCATTCCGCCGCTGGACGGCTCGAAAATTTTGATGGGTTTCACGCCGGAATCATTCAACCGCGTGCTGTATCAAATCGAACCTTTCGGTTTTTTTATTGTGCTGGGCCTGCTGTTTCTGGGAGCGCTCAACCCGGTGATTGACATATTCCAATACGGCATTATAACTTTCATATCATTATTTTTACCTGCATAAGCGAAAGAAAGGAGGAAATACCATGATGACTTTTTCCGAGTTATTACAGAAAAGACGGGCAATTCGGGATTTCGAAGAAAAAGAGGTCCCCCTCAAGATCGTTGAGGAAATCCTTCAGGAAGCGACGCTCGCGCCGTCCGCCAGCAACAATCAACCCTGCCGTTTTGTCGTGGTTCAATGCCGCAAAACAATCAAGGCCCTGTCTGGCGACAGCAAGGCCAATCTGTTGAGTGATCATACTGAAAACAAGATCAAACTCAAACCCGACTACGTTGCGTTTCTTCAAAACGAGAATTTCAATGTGTTTTACAATGCGTCCTGCGTCATTTATATCGTCGGGGCAAAGTCGGTGGGTTCGCTGGATGTGGACGGTGCGCTTGCCGCAAGCTACATTATGTTTTCTGCAGCAGCCCGGGGTTTGGGCACCTGCTGGGTTGCCTTGGGCGCAAATATCCGCGATTCCAAATTAAGAGCCGAACTGGGCATTCCCGACAACTGCCGGATTGTCGCGCCGATGATTCTGGGCTATCCCAAAGCCATTCCCGCGCCGTCCGAACGGCACGTGCCGGATATTCTTCGCGTGATCACTGAAGCACGTTGATGACAGACTAAAGATTGGCAGCCAGAGTTCTTAATCCGGCGGCAGCATCTTTTTTCCAGTGGATGCGGATAATCTTGCGGCCTTTATCCGTGAGCGCAAGCCTGTCCGCTTCGGCCTGCGAGGCCTTGAGCTGCCCGAAGGTCAGCGACGAGTCGGATTTGCCAAGAGCATCGGGAATCTCAATATCCCTTTTGTTTCTGCCGGTCAGCTGAATAAACAGGCCGCGGCCGGCATCCCCCTTATGTAACTGGCCTACCGAATGCAGGTAGCGGGGACCGTAGCCGACCGTTACGGCCATCCCATATTTACGAGAAATCGCGGCCCGCAACTCTCCCAGCGCTTTGTCGATCTGCGGTGACGGACTTAAATAAACCTGCAACCCCACATAAGCGTTTGCCACCGCTGACGAAAGAAATTGTGTCAGCGCTTCGGAAACGGTCGTCCCGGAAATATCGCCGTAAACCTCACAGTCGCTGCCGGCAAGCGACGGCTGCATCTTCGACCATGCTTTATTGTTTTTGAATTCCGCAATCATCCGGTTCGTGTGCTTTTTGGTCGCTTCGACATCCGGTTGATCAAATGGGTTGATTCCCATGAGATGAGCGGCGACAACCGTCGCCATTTCCCACAGAAACATTTGACCGCCCAGATCATAGACATCGCTAATCCGAATTTTTAAGATGGGATGTCCGGCGCTCGCCAGTTGGGTTATCCGTGAATTCCATTCATCCCGGTCATGATGAAAAATGACAAAGACCCGGTCTTTCCCGTAAGCGCTTACGTCCATCTGCGGTTCATTTAATACCGGTAGAATTCCCTTGCCCTCTTTGCCTGTGCTCTCCGCAATTAGTTGTTCCAGCCAATCACCAAAAGAGCTCCAGGACGGCGGAAGCATCAACGTGAGCTTGTCGCGGCCGTACTGCGCCAGTATTCCCAAAGCGGCGCCTAAAAGACATCCGGTGGAATCGCCTTTGCCGGAAAAGAAATCAGTTTTTTCCTGCCTGGCAGCCCCCGCCGCGCTTTGCAGCAGTTTTTCGATCTGCACGCCAATTAATGCCGCGGGTATCATTCCCACCAGGGAAAGCGCCGAATAGCGGCCGCCGATATTCGGATTGTTGGAAAAAATATATGGAAGCTGCAATTGCCAGGCCTGCTCAAGCATCGGACTGCCTTCATCGGTAATGAACATAAAATGCTCGTTGGCCGAAACCCCCGGTTTTTCGTCGGTTAAGTTGTAAAAATAATTAAAGAGCGAGATGATTTCCAGAGTCGATCCCGACTTTGAAGAAACAATAAAAAGCGTTTTTTTCAGGTTGAGTTTTTCAGCCACACTGAGGATAGTCACCGGATCGGTTGTATCCAGAATTAGCAGCCTCGGAAAACCCGGCGCGCTCCCGAACATGTTGTTGAAAACTTCCGCCGACAGACTCGATCCGCCCATGCCCAGTAGGACAACATCTTCAATCCTGCCGTTGGTGAAAGGCGCAAGCGAGGTTCGGATTCTGCCGGCGTTTGCGGACGTTTCCACAGGGGCATGCAACCAACCCAACCGATTGGAAATTTCCTCAGGCGCCGGTTTCCAGACGCGGAAATCATTGGCCCAGATGCGCGCCGCAATATTGCCGCGCCGCATTTTCGCAAGTGCATTGGTTACGGCGCCCTGATAGGGACCGAGTAAAAAAGAAATGCCCGTCTTCTGCATTACATTTCTCCTTCGTTAACGAATGGACAGCATTTCTTTGGCCACCGCGACAATGTTAGCCGACGTGAAGCCGAATTTTTCATAAAGCACCGGCCCGGGCGCGGACGCGCCGAAGGTTTCCATGCCGATAATTTTTCCCGTCAGTCCCACATAATGTTCCCAGCCCAGTTTGATGCCGGCTTCCACGGCAAGGCGAGCGGTTACTTGCGGAGGGAATACGGAATCGCGGTATTTCTGAGGCTGACGGTCGAATATTTCCCAACTGGGCAAGGAAACAACGCGGACTTCTATGTTCTCCAAAGCGAGTTTGCGGCCTGCATCCAGTGTCATGGCAACTTCCGAACCGGTGGCAATGAGGATCAGTTCCGGATCAGGTGACGACTCCCATAAAATGTAACCTCCCTGACTCAAACCGGCGGCGGGAGCCAGAACCTGCCGATCCAGAACCGGTAGGTTCTGACGGCTGAAAACAAGCGTGGTGGGACCTTTGGTGTTCGTGAGCGCCAAACGCCAGGCTTCGAGTGTTTCATTGGCATCCGCCGGACGCAGCACGACCATGTTGGGAACCTGCCGCAAATTCATGATCTGCTCAATGGGCTGATGCGTCGGACCGTCTTCACCCACGCCGATGCTGTCATGCGTGAAAACAAAAATGGCGCGCAAACCCATCAGTGCGGCCAGCCTCATGGGCGGGCGCATATAGTCGGCAAAAGTTAAAAAAGTTGCCGTATAAGGAATCACACCGCCGTGCAGGACCAGACCCACGGCAATGGAACCCATCGCATGTTCGCGCACGCCGAAGTGAATGTTGCGTCCCGAATAATCCCATGCTCCGCCGACCATGCCGTGCTGACCTTCTTTGGACAGCGCCGGGCTTTGAAAATCGCCCAACCCTTTGAGCCAGGTAAAAGTCGAAGGATTGAGATCCGCCGAACCTCCGGCCAATTCTGGAACTTTGGCCGCAATGGCCTGCATGACGATCTCAGAGGCCTTGCGTGTGGCAACATCTTTGGAGCCGGCGGGGAATTCGGCAAGCGCCGCTTCCCAATCGGCGGGCAGTTCGCCGCGCATGGTCCTTTCAAATTCAGCGGTCAGCGCCTCATCTTTTTGCCGATACGCCGCAAGCGTTGTAAGCCAGCTTTTTTCACTTTTCCTGCCGCGCGAGACAGCCTTGCGAAAATATTGGCCAACATCATCGGAAACATAGAAGGGTTCTTCCGTCGGCCAGGCGCAATTGTCTTTCGCGCCTTGCAGTTCCTTTTCTCCCAGTGGCGAGCCGTGTGCGTCGCAGGAACCCTGCTTGCCGGGCGCACCGTAACCGATGGTGGTCTGCACACAAATCAGCGAGGGCTTGCCGGTTTCCTTTTTAGCTTTTTTGATGGCCCGGTCAATCGCGGACGCATCGTTTCCGTCTTGAACTTTTTGCACCTGCCAGCCGTAAGACTTGAAGCGCATTTCGATATTTTCGGTAAAAGACAACCCCGCAGAACCGGCCAGAGTGACTTTGTTGTCGTCATAAAGAACAATCAGTTTGCCTAAACGCAAGTGGCCAGCCATCGCACAGGCTTCGGCCACGACGCCTTCCATCATATCACCGTCTCCGGCCATGACATACGTGTAATGGTCAACGATGGGCTGCTCTTCGCGGTTGAACCGCGCCGCCAGATGCGCCTCGGCAATGGCCATGCCGACAGCGTTGGCCATTCCCTGTCCCAAAGGCCCGGTGGTCACTTCCACACCCGCCGTATGTTTATATTCAGGATGTCCCGGTGTGCGGCTGCCCCATTGGCGGAAATTTTTAATATCGTCGAGTGAAAGATCGTAGCCGGTCAAATGCAGGAGAGCGTATAAAAGCATCGAGGCATGTCCAGATGACAGAACAAAGCGGTCGCGATCTGGCCATTCAGAATTTTTAGGATTATGTTTGAGGTGTTTTGTCCATAAAGTAAAAGCCGCCGCCGCCGCCCCGAGCGGCATGCCCGGATGGCCGGATTTAGCTTTTTCAATGGCGTCCGCAGCTAAAAACCTTATGGTATCAACACATTTTTTTTCTAACTCTTTTTTGTCAGACATAAAGTCTCCTTGAGAAATTTTAACCGTTGCTCATTTAAAACAATCATTCAATTATTGCACTAATTTTTTTATTTGTGACGTATGTCAAAATGATTAATGCCTATGCTGCTTTTCCGATGGCATCAGATTCGTATTCCGGAAACATGATAATAGCTGGATGAACGCCGAACGCGGTGGCCAACTGGAGCGCTCTTTTCTTGCCGATATCCAGACGATTGTTTTCCAGCATGCTAATGTTTTTTGCGTTTATTCCACAACTTTTTGCCAAGCCCTCTTGAGTCCAGCCTTTTAGTTCGCGAAGCATTTTGACGACTTCACCAGTTGTCAAAATCGCGTGTTGTTTTGCTGGAATAAAATCATCCTTATTTGCTTTTCTCATAACTTCTCCTAATACTCATGCGGCGTTATTTCCACAACGGATATGGTAATAATATCCTTATCGACCGCATAAATAACCCTGTACTGAAGGTTTAAGCGCGAAGAACGTTGGCCGCCGCGATCTCCCGTTAATTTCTCATCGTGGAATCCCGGGAACTCTTTCAGTTTTTCGGGTCCATGCCGACAAACAATGTCCTTCCAAAGCTCATACTTTTTAACAACCTGAACCGGCAGTTTAGGTATAATCTTTTCCAAGTTTCTATGTTCTCGTATGTGCCACATTATTGAATATGGTAAGTTATTACTTTTGATAAGTCAATGATAAATTCAGATTTTCTTTTCAAGCGATTCATCCAGCCACTTCAGATATTCTCTGCTGCCTCTAGTAATTGGTACGGCAATAATTTCCGGTGTCTCGTAGGAATGCCGTTTTTTGATGGCGGATTCGATCTGGTCGAAAAAAACATCCCGTGTTTTAATCAGGCAGAGCCACTCCCGAGCATTTTCCACTTTGTCCTTCCAGCAATAAATGCTTTCAATCGGGCCTGTAATCTGTACACAGGCAGCCAGCTTTTGCTCCATCAAATGTCGGGCGATGGCCTCGGCCTGCTCTTTCGTTTCCGTCGTCGTCATGACTTGAATAAATTCCATCTTTTTCCCTTAACACTTAAAACTTAAAACTTTTTTACTCATCTCATACATCATGATCGCCGCTGCTTGCGGCAAGCTCAAAGAATCCGCCTGTGCATTACCGGGAATGTACCAGCTCTCATCGGCCAGCGCCAATAGTTGTCCCGGCAGACCGTGGCTTTCGCTGCCTAAAAGAAGGGCCGCTTTTTTCGCCAACGCGTGGGGTGAAACCCCTTCGCGCACATCACTGCCGATGAGAAGGTAATCCTGCTTCATTTCAGGAAGCGCCGCCGTTAAATCAACATCAGACAGAACAGCCAAATGAAAAATACTGCCCATGGAAGCGCGGATAACCTTAGGATTGGTGAAGTCCACTGAGTTGGAACTCAGAAGAATTCCCGCAAAGCCGAACCACCGCGCGCTGCGCATCAACGCACCCAGATTTTGAGGATTGGCGATTTCATGCAGCACCAATAGATTGTCGGCCGACTGAATCCATGATGAAAGAGACGGCTGTTGTTTTGTTTTTACGACAGCCATTATTCCTTCCGGTTCTTTATCCTGGCTTAGCTTTTTCCACTCGGAGCGCGTCAGTTGATAGACGGAAATTTTATCTTTTGCAGACGCAATCAGTTTTTCCCAGTATGAAATTTTTTCAGGCAACACGAGAATCGCTTCCGCCTGCCAATCACTTTTCAGCAGCTCTTCGACAACTTTCACACCCTCAGCTAAAAACAAGCCGTCCTCCCGGCGGAATTTGGCATTGTCCAGCCTTGCCCATTTTTTTAACTGGTTTTGCGACGCGCGGGGATACTCGCTTTGCATCCGGATACTACTCCTTTAGGGTAGCGGGCGGAACTTCGTCATCTTCCTTCCCCGGCCAGATAATGGACGACACAATCGAGACCGCCAGAATGGCGGCAATCACGACCAGCGACGCCGTCACCGGCACATGGAAAAAGTCTTCAATGAGCATTTTCACGCCGACAAAAGTTAGAATCGCGGCCAGACCGTAATGCAGAAGGTGAAACAGCTTCATCAGTCCGTAGATCGCGAAAAAGAGCGACCGGAGGCCTAAAATCGCGAACACGTTAGAGGTGTAAATAATAAAAGGGTCCTTGGAGATGGCCAGAACCGCCGGGATGGAATCGACTGCGAAAAGAATATCAGTGGTTTCCAGTGCCAAAAGCACCACGAGCATCGGCGTGGCAAATCTTACACCGCGTTTGACGATAAAAAAATTGGAGCTTGAAAATTGCTTGGAAACGGGCATGAAATAACGCAGTAATTTGAGCGCGATATTCTTATCCGGATGCACCTCCGTCTGCTTGTTGAGCGCCATTTTGACACCCGTGTAAATCAGGAAAGCGCCAAAAATGTACATGACCCAGCTAAACGTGTTGATGAGCGCGACACCCGCAAAAATAAAGATGGCGCGCGTGATCAGCGCCAGCAGAATGCCCCAGAACAGCGTTTTATGTTCGTAGGCGTGCGGTACGCCGAAATACCGGAAAATCAGCATAAAGACGAACAGGTTGTCGATACTCAGTGAATATTCAATCAGATAGGCGGTGAAAAATTCTATGGCTTTGATGTGACCGTAGAAGTAGTAAACACCCGCGCCGAACGCGATGGCAAGCATCACCCAGAACGACGTCCACAATAGGGCTTCTTTCATTTTTATCACATGGGCTTTGCGATTGATAATGCCCAGATCCAGCGCCAGCATGGCAATAATAAAGATCGCGAAGAGAATCCACCACAAAGTCATTGATATAGCATCCTTTTATAATGTGCGGCGTAGAGCCTGAGCCGCGGTATGAATAATGTCCCATGCCGGGCTGAATGGCGGGGCATAAGCAAGATCGATATAGCCAATTTGATCAAGGTCCAGACCCGTCCACAGCGCGACGGAAAGTACGTTGATCCGTCCCACCGCTCCGGCAAAACCAACAGCCTGCGCGCCCAGCAATTTTCCCGATGACCGGTCAGCAATCAATTTCAGGCCGATTTTTCTCACGCCCAGAGAAGGCGCCATCGCGCTGCCCCAGGTGATATTGCTTGCCGGCGAATAACCTGCCGCGATCGCCTCCTGTTCCGATAGTCCCGTGGCCGCACATTCTAGATTAAACAGCCGGAAAGACTGAGCGCCGACGATGCCGTCAAAGGTGAGCGGTTTGCCGCCGATGTTGCGTCCGGCAACGCGGCCCTGTTTATTGGCGATGTCACCCAGTGGAATGTTTACCCAGCGGCGGCTGACCTTGTGAAACGATTCGCAGCAGTCGCCCACCGCATAGATATTTTCGATGGATGTCTGCTGGGCAAAATTGACGCCAATCGCGCCGGATTGACCGATTTTTAAACCCGCCGATTTTGCCAAACGCGCGTCAGGCCGGACGCCGATAGCCAGCAGGACCAGATCGCCTTCATATTCGCCTTTATCCGTCGTGACGCGAAGCGGCGCGCTTTTTCCCTTTTCGATGGATTGTGCTGTGGCGTTGGCGACAAATTCCACGCCGTGGGCTTGAAGCTCCTCGAGCATAACAGCCGACAGGGCAGCGTCCCAGCGGTTGGTCGGCAGCGCGTCCTTGTGGATGATGATTGTATGGATATCCGCGGCATGGAGCGCTTCACTCATTTCCAGGCCGATGAAACCGCCGCCAATGATCACGACACGGGTGGCTCTTTTTTCTTTAAGCCAGGTTTTGATGGCGATGGCGTCTTCAAGATTCCGAAGCGAAAAAACGCCGGGTAGGGTGAGTCCCGGCATATCCGGCACAAACGCGGATGTGCCCGTAGCCACCACCAGAAAGTCGTAGGGTATGCGACGGTTATCCTGAAGTTCGACAACACTTTTTGTCGGATCAATACCGACCACGCGCGTCTGGAGCCAAACGTCGATGCCGCCTTCTTGAAACTTTTCCGGCGTGCGCGCGATCAGTTTGCTTTGGTCTCTGATTACATCTCCGATGTAATAAGGCATCGGTCAGGCGGCAACCGCGACAAATTTTCCTTGTTCCACCATCGTAATCCGCAGGGACGGATCGTTTCGTTTTGCTTCGGCGGCCGTTGAACCTCCCCCCGCGCCGCCGCCGACGATCACCAGATTCTTTCCCATAAAACCTCCTGATTTATTTCAATAAAGAGGAAGCTTGTTTACGCCAGAGTATGATGGCAATACCCGCCAGCATCATAGCTATACACAGGACTTGTCCCATCGTGTTGAATGCCAGAACAAACCCCAGTTGCGCGTCCGGCTCGCGGAAAAACTCGATAATGAAGCGCACCAGACCGTATCCGAAAATATAAAGGCCGATCATGAAGCCGTCGAAGGGATTACGCTTGCGAAGCAACCACAGGATGACAAATAGAAACAGGCCCTCGAACAGGGCTTCATAAAGCTGTGACGGATGACGCAGGCTCTGTGTCGCATCCAGTGGGAAATACATTCCCCACGGCACCGTGGTCACGCGGCCCCAAAGTTCGCCGTTGATGAAATTGCCGAACCTGCCGAACATGTAACCCAGGGGTGCTGCCGCACACAACCAGTCGCCGAATTGCCAATATCGAATCTTGTGTTTACGGCAAAATAAAAGGGTTACCACCGCTACACCGATCAGGCCGCCGTGATAAGACATGCCGCTCAAGCCGACAAACCGGAAGCCATTAGAAAAATCAAATGGTATAATAATTTCCAGCGGATGGGACATATAGTAATTGAAATTGTAAAACAGGGCGTAACCGAGCCGAGCTCCGACAACCAGTCCAATCATCGCCCAGACGAGATAATCCTGCACGACTTCCGTGGTTATTGTGATTTCTTTGCGTTTAATCCGGTAGGCAAACAGTGAATAGGCTACCGCGAAAGCCACCAGATACATGAGACTATAATATCGCAGTTGAAAGGAGCCGATGCTGAAAAGCGTGGGACTGATGTGCGAGGGCAGATGCTGCCAAGCGCTGATGAAAGATTCCATAAGTATTTTTTCCGTTCGAAATATTTAATAAATCCGTTAAAAAACGATATTTATTGTCACTTTGAACGAAGGTGAGAAGTCTTATATTCAAAGATATCTCCCTGCGTTCGATATGACAATTAGAAATTAGTAGGTCTGCCCTTTCGCGTCATCGATATACAGCTCCACGCTGTGAACAGCGTTGGCGCCGTCACCCGCGGCTGTGACAACCTGGCGAAAAAGCTTGGAGCGGCAATCGCCCGCGGCAAAAATACCTGCGGCATTGGTTCGCAAATGTTCATCCGTTATGATAAAGCCGGTTTTATCCATTTCCACCAACCCTTGAAACATTTCCGTGTAAGGCAGGCGACCGACAAAAATGAAAGCGCCGTCGGCGGCCATTTCGCGGATCACGCCGGTGCTGACATCCCTTATCTTGACACCTGTAACAAACTCAGTGCCGGTGATTTCCGTAATCGTTGCGTTCCAGATAAATTCAATTTTCTTTTCGGCAAAAGCCCTTTTTTGCAGTATTCCCGCCGCGCGCAGTCTGTCGCGGCGATGAATTACAATTACTTTTTTGGCAAAATGCGTCAGGAAAAGCGCTTCCTGAACGGCTGTGTCGCCGCCGCCCACTACAATGACGTCGCGGTTGCGGTAAAAGGGCCCGTCGCAGGTGGCGCAATAGGATACGCCACGCCCTATAAATTCCGCTTCTCCCGGAACGCCCAGATTGCGCCACATTGCGCCTGTCGCGGCAATAATACTAAGTGTTTTATAGACTTTGTCTCCGGCGGTCACTTCCCAGACTACCTGGGCTGCAGGACTTTTTTTGACAGCCGTTACATCTTTAGGAAGAACTTCCAAGCCGAATTTCTGTGCCTGCTTTTTGAAAAGCTGCATCAGCTCAAACCCGCCGATGCCGTCGGGAATGCCCGGGTAATTTTCTATCATATCCGTTATGGTGATCTGGCTGACTGTGCCCGCGCCTTCGATGAGCAGCGTTTTGAGCGCGGCGCGCGCGGCGTAAATTCCGGCCGTGTAACCTGCCGGTCCGCCACCGATAATGACAACATCATAATCATATTCCGGCAAGTTTGCCTGCGTCATAACAATCTCCTGTTGTTTTATCGCTGACTTTAATCAGGAAGAGAGGCTTTTGTAAAGACTAAATTGATAAGATTTCAAGCGCCAAAAGGAAAGAAAAGATATGCCTTATTGAAGTCGATGAAGATTTGGCGCGTTCATTGATGGAAGATTCCACGTCTTCCTGGAGCGATAAATACTTTAAAAACCGGACAACCTTCACCAGAGAATAATAATTTCCTTGACAAACAAGATGACCGGTCATATTGTGCCGCCATGGTCAGGGAAAATATTCATATCAAAGAAAAACTGCTGGAAGTCGGCGCTACCTTGTTTTGCGAGCGGGGCTACCACGGTACGGGCATACAGGAAATCGTAGATGCATTAAGCATTCCGAAGGGGTCTTTCTACAGCTATTTTAAAAGTAAAGAAGGCTTCGCGGCTGAGATTGTAAAACATTATGCAGACCATGTCTCCGAGGTATGGAATACCTTGATTGCCAAGGGACCCGATGATGACCCGCTTAAAATGCTGCGTAACGCTTTCGAGTCCATAATTCAGAACCAGGATGCCTGCCGCGTCAAGACGGGCTGCCTGATCGGCAATCTGGCTGGAGAATTGGCGGAATCCAGCGAATTATGCCGTGACACCCTGAAATCGGTAATGGTTACCTGGTGTGACCGCGTGGCTTATCATCTCGAGCGCGCCCAGACTCAGGGTGACGTGCGTCGGGACATTAAGGCAGATAAGCTTGCCCAATTCTGCTGGGATGCATGGGAGGGCAGTCTTTTGCGCATGAAGATAGAGAACTCGACGGAGCCGATTCGCGACTGCGTTTCCCTTTTATTTGATGTCTTTCTGAAGCCTAAGTGATTTGGGTTATGTTTTCATAATAAACGATCAACGATTTAATTTGCACATATCCCGGATAGACACCGTTTGATATTAAATCTATGCCTGCTTGTAAATGGGCCGGAAAAAAGGAGCTGGAAAAGAGGAAATGAATATGAGTCTTTTTATGATCGATCAGAAAAAATGTAAGCGTGACGGCATCTGTGTGAAAGATTGCCCGGCACAGGTGATTGCTATGGTGGATAAAAACGACTTCCCGTCACCGATAGAGGATGCCGAAGAGTTCTGCATCAACTGCGGCCACTGCGCAGCCGTATGTCCTCACGGCGCCTTGACGCTTTCGTCAATGCCTCTCGATGCTTGTCCATCCCTGCAAAAGGACCTTCTTCCCGGACCGGAGGCCGTTGGGCAGCTTTTAAGGGCGAGGCGTTCCATCCGCCAGTACAAAAAAGAACCCGTACCCCATGATCTTCTGGAAAACTTGATTGATACGGCCCGCTATGGGCCCACGGGGAGCAATAAGCAGCAGGTGCACTGGACGGTTTTTGAAGACCCGGCCCAGTTGGAGCACTTCGCTGCGATGGTGATCGATTTTACAAGACAGAACCTCCCGGGCATTGCGGATGAGGATATGGTCCGACGCATGCGCCGCATCATCACCGCCTGGGATAACGGGAAAGACCGGATTCTGCGCGGGGCGCCGAACTTGATTCTGGTTCATTCCCCGGCCGACCTGCCTTTTGCCGAGGCGGACTGCGTGATCGCCCTGACCTATCTGGAACTCTATGCCTATGCCAGAGGGTTGGGAACCTGCTGGGGCGGCTATTTTACGGTAGCGGCCAATCTTTATGCACCCCTGGCCGAAGCCTTGAGCCTGCCCGCGGGGCACCAATGTTATGGCACGGTCATGTTAGGTTACCCAAAAACCGGCTATGAGCGAATTCCGCAAAGAAATGCACCGCTGGTGACATGGCGGTGAGAGGAGAGAAAAAGATGAAGGACGTTTATCAACGATTGGCCGAGTTTCTTGACACTTTTCCCCAGCGGTATCCGTTGAATACAGAATCGGGAATCGAACTGAGAGTGCTGAAACACATTTTCTCGCCCGAGGATGCAGAAATGGCGATGAAGCTCACCCCGCTGCCGGAAACGGCCGCGGAGGTTGCCTGCCGCATCGGGGCGGATCCGGAAAAAACCGAACAGATGCTCTTTGAGATGTCCCACAAGGGACAGATTTTTCGCACAGGGAAAGCCGGGAGTTATAAATATATGGCAACCGCATTCCTGGTAGGGATCATTGAGTTCCAAATGAACCGCATGACTCCCGAATTTGCCAAAGACATGGCGGAGTTTGGGCCGATTCTGTTTGAATCCACCTGGATGAAAGGAAAAACGAGGGATCTGCGGACGATTCCCATTTCCGAAAGCGTGGACTCGGATGCCCAGGTCATGCCTTACGAAAGCGCCGAGGCGGCCATTAAATCCGCCAAGTATATTGGTGTTTCCGATTGCATGTGCCGAAGGCAGAAAGCACTTCTGAACGAGCCCTGCAGCAAGCCAATGGAGGTGTGTTTCCATTTCGGCAGCGGGACGCATTATTTTGTGGAAAACGGTATGGGCCGCTACATTTCGCAGGAAGAAGCTCTGTCCATCCTGAAGAAAGGTGAAGAAGCCGGCCTAGTCTGCCAGTTGAGTTCCTCCCAGAATGCCGCAGCTCTTTGCATGTGCTGTGATTGCTGCTGCGGCCCTCTTATCGCTTATAAAAAATATGCCAAACCCTCGGAGATGGTCAACAGCAGCTTTTTTGCCCGGGTGAGTGAAGACGACTGCACCGGCTGCGAGCTCTGTGAAGAGCGATGCCCCATGGACGCAATTTCCATGGACGATGTCGCCCACGTCAACCTGGACCGCTGCATCGGTTGTGGCGTCTGCGCCGTCACCTGTCCCACCGAAGCAATCAAGGTTTTCCGGAAAGACAAGGACAAGGAATTCGTCCCCGAAAAAGACCTGTTCACGGCGACCATGGCGATTCATCAACAACGAAGGGAAACATGAGAAACAAACACAGAAAGATAGTACAATGAAACTTCCATGAATACGGAAATTGTGAAAGGAGAATACATTTGGAAATTCAAAGATTCGACAACAAGGTGGTTCTGGTGACAGGCGGCACCTCCGGTATCGGAAGGGCTACTGCTGTGGCCTTTGCCTCGGAAGGCGCAAATGTCATCATCGCCGCCCGCCGGGAAAACCTGGGAAATGAGATTGTCAGGGAAATTAGGGACAAGGGCGGAGAGGCGATCTTTATCAAGACGGATGTCCGGAATCCCGCGGAAATCGACAGCCTTTTCCAGACAATATTGGCCCGATACGGCCGGCTGGATTGCGCTTTTAACAATGCCGGTCTCAGCACCCTGGGCATGCCGCCGGCTGCCAAAATTACCGAAGAGGAATGGGACGATATTCTCAACACCAATCTGAGAGGCACATGGCTCTGCATGAAACAGGAGATCAGCCAGATGCTCAAGCAGGGCGGCGGCATGATCGTGAATACCGCCTCCGTGCTCGGACTGACGGGAGAATATGGTCTGGCTTCCTATTGCGCCAGCAAGCACGGTGTGATCGGCCTGACCAAAACGGCTGCACTGGAATATGTCCATAAGAACATCCGTATCAATGCAATATGTCCCGGGCCAATCCGAACTGAAATGCTTGAAGCACCCATGGCCATATATCCGAAAATGCTGGATATGTGCATCACCAAGACACCCATGAGAAGGATGGGCGAAGCGCAAGAGATCGCCGGCGCTGTACTGTGGCTGTGTTCAGACGAATCCTCGTTCATGACAGGTAAGGAAATGGTTGTGGCCGGCGGACAGGGGGTTGCATCATAATGGATGGTTCATGTGAGAAAGGAGATAAAGTTTGAAAACAAATAGATTCCAGGACAAAGTTGTTTTAGTCACCGGCGGCAATTCCGGCATCGGCCGTGCGGCCGCGCTGGCGTTTGCCCGCGAGGGCGCGAAAGTCGTCATTGCAGCCCGCCGGGAAGACCGGGGAAACTCTGTCGTGCAGGAAATAAAGGATAAACAAGGGCAGGCTGAATTCATCCGGACGGATGTCACCAAGGCCAAAGATATCGAAAACCTGTTTACAATCATCGCGGATCAATACGGCCGGCTGGACTGCGCCTTCAATAATGCCGGGGTCAGCTCGGCAACGATGCGACGCACCGTCAATGTGACTATGGAAGATTGGGACGGCATGATGGACACCAATCTGAAAGGCGTCTGGCTCTGCATGAAACAGGAAATTCCGTTGATGCTGAAACAAGGCGGCGGGGCCATCGTGAACACTTCATCCATCGCCGGTATCAATACCGAAATAGGTCTGTCGGTTTATGCGGCCAGCAAGCATGGGGTTCTGGGCCTGACCAAGGCGGCAGCCCTAGATTATGCTCACCGGAAGGTCCGCATTAATGCTGTCTGTCCCGGATTTATTCATACACCCATGTTGGAGGAGCCCTGGAAATTGAATCCGCAGATTAAGGATCTGACCCTGGCGTTAATTCCAATGAAACGATTCGGCAAGCCCGATGAGATTGCCGGGGCAGTCCTGTGGATGTGCTCGGATGAGGCCTCGTTTATGACTGGAAAAGAAATGGTGATCGGCGGCGGCCAGACGATTCGGGCCTGATTTATTTTCATCTTCGAAGGGGGACAAAGCATTGGCCCGACCCGAGAACAGAAGACCTGGAATCCAATTCATGATTGAATATAACTGAAACGCTCGATTCTTTAGAGGAGAAGACCTATGAAAACATTAGAACATCTGCTGACCCCCCTGCGGGTCAAGTCCATGAATATCCCCAACAGGATCGTCATGCCGCCTATGGGAACACGGCTGGGCAACGCTGACGGCACCGTTAGTGAAGCAACCCTGGCCTATATGAAGCGTCGGGCCCAGGGAGGCGCCGGGCTTATCATCACCGAGATTACAGAAGTGCACCCTCTGGGCGCTGTGGCACCCCAATGCCTGGGCGTGTGGGATGACAAATTCATTCCGGGGCTCGAAAAGCTTGCCGCTGTGGTGCATGCCGAAGGCGGCAAGATCGCCATGCAGCTTCACCATTGCGGCCGGGAAAGTATGTTCCAGACTCAAAGGAAGACAGCCGTCGCCCCTTCGGCCATTCCGAGTTACATCTTCGGCTTCCTCGGAACACCCAGGGAGATGACCCTGGAAGATATCCGGGAGACCATTGCGTCCTTCGGCACAGCGGCTGTTCGTGCCAGAACCGCAGGCTTTGATGCCGTAGAACTCCACGCCGCCCACGGCTATCTCCTCATGCAGTTTCTCTCGGCCCATTCCAATCAGAGGACCGATCAATATGGCGGCGATTTCCGGGCCCGGGCTCGGTTTATGATCGAGTGCCTGGAGGAGGTCCGCAAACAGGTTGGGAACGATTATCCCATCTTGATCCGCATTTCCGCAGAGGAATGCATCCAAAACGGCTATACCGTCTCCGATATACAGACGATTATCCCCGATCTCGTTTCCGCCGGCGCGGATATGATCAACGTATCCTTCGGCACCCACGCCAGTGCCGCCGTCAGCGTTGATACGCCGAATGCGAGCGCCCCCATTGAATATGAGCAGGGCTTCAATGTCGGGCTGGCCCGCAAGATCAAAGACGTGACGGAGGTACCCGTTATCGCCGTGGGCCGTTTCACGGACCCCTATATCATGGACGAAGCCGTTGCCCGCGGTGATGCGGACATGATCGCCGTGGCACGCCAGCATCTGGCCGATCCCGATTTTCTGAAAAATGCCCTGGCTGGGCATCCGGAAGATACGAGTGAGTGTCTTGCCTGCAATCAGGGTTGCATCGAACGACTCGTACTCGAACAGCAGTCGGTGCGTTGCGCCATCAACCCGGAAACGGGACAGGAACTGATCTATCCGACAAAGCCGGCGGTGGTTTCCCGAAAGGTGTGGGTGATCGGGGGTGGTCCGGGCGGTCTTACTGCGGCCTATGAGGCGGCAAGACTCGGCCATCGGGTCATCCTTTTTGAACAGGAAAAGGAGACAGGCGGACAGATACGCTTTGCTGAAAAGGCTCCCCATAAATCGGCCTATGGCACATGGATCAGAACCCTCACGGCGAAGTGCCAGAAAAAGGGCGTTGATATCCGGACAGGAACGGAAGTTACGGAAGAAATGATTGTCCAGGGAAACCCTGACGTCGTCATTCTGGCTATTGGCGCCGATAAGTCCACTTGTCCGGTCGAGGGCATTTCATCCTCTGTTGTCTGCGACGCCTGGCAGATTTTGAATGGTGATGTTATCCCCAAAGACCACGTCGTCGTCATCGGGGGCGGTCTGGTGGGGATGGAAACGGCGGATTTCCTCTGTGAGAAGGGTGTCAAGGATGTTACCCTGGTTGAGATGCTGGCTAACCCGCCTGTGCCGCCGGTCTCAGCCCATGGCAAAATGCTGCATCGGCGCCTGGGGGCTGCCGGAGCCAGGCTGATGTTTAACACGATCGTCAAAGCCATCGAGCAAGGATCGGTTCTGGTCAGCACCGATGGGAAAGAGCAAAGGCTGGAACCCGTCAACCAGGTCATCGTGGC
>JANYAF010000254.1 GCA_025355175.1 Deltaproteobacteria bacterium
GCTTGAACGCCTTCACAATCATGACCGCGTCGCAAAGATCACCTTCCGGCTCAAAATGCTCGGCATCAATAATCAGAACTTTTTCATTGTTTTTCGGAACGCGCAGTTCATCGCGGCTGGCAAAATTTATCCGGCTGAACCGCGAATTCGTCATGTCCGAAATCAAAGATGTTGCGTCAAAAATATCATCGATGGCAATTTTCAGAACATGCTGCAGCGAACTTCTTTTGATCGATCCGGTATTGAAGCGACGATCATTTAAAAGCGTTAACGCATCGATAACTGCTTGCTTCACGTCATCACTTTTCAGAGCATAACCCGAGATCGCCTCAATGCAGAATCTGAGCTTGTCAGGCGTAAAGACGCCAATGTTATCTTTCACATAGGTAAATAATTTATCGATTAAAGCCGCAGAATCATTTTCCGCAAATAAAGTCGCAAGCGCCGCTTCGATGGGTTTGAAATCATCAGTAGCGGTTATCTTTTTATTGACATCACAGGTCGCTTTGCCTTTGGGTGTTTCGATCACTTTCCCGAACTTGTCGGTGCAAATGAGCTTCATACCCTCTGCGGTATCTTTCAGGCTGAAGATAAATGAACCACCATCGGTATAGCTGCCGCCGCGGGCATTCCAGTATTTATCGGCAATAGGCCCGAAACGCGGGTCTTCGCGCTCCAGAGAGATAAGCGTGGCATCAATGGCCTGCTTTTCCGAACAAATGAGACCGATGGAGACGTCGCCTTCCTGCAGGGCGAAAACTTGGGGCCGCAGCATCGCAGTATCCGTAATACCGATGAGCTGGAATTGATCATTTTTAACATCATTGCGCGCAATGATAAAGAACCACGGGCCATCCGGCGACGCGCCGACATGATGGGTTTGAATAGCTTTATACAGCGCCTGCTTGTCGGCAGGCAACATATCAAAGTCCATTTCCGACGTCGGGGCCATGGCCTCAATCAGGTATTCCAGCGGATATTTATAGACTCTGTTCCACAAATCCAGAAGCAGTGCGGCTTCTTCGGTATCGGTCAGAAACAACGGGTAATAGTTGCGCTGTTTGAGATATTCATTGACCGCCTGATAATTAGCAAAGTCACCATTATGAACCAGCGCTTCATTGAGCGCGCTAAACGGATGGCAGCCGCCCGGATGCCAGACGCGTCCACGAGTCGGATAGCGCTGGTGGGCCAGCCAGGCATGGGCTTTGAAGTCGTCGAGTTTATAGTATCGGACAACGTTTTCCGCATATCCCACGATTTTCAGGATCATCATGTTCCTGCCGTGCGACATGACAAAAGCCTTTTTCTCGCCCAGAGAGGCGTAATAGTGGGTGTTGATCTTAAAGCTGTTCTGATAAACAAATTCATCCTCGGCATCCCGCCGATCCATGGATGTAAAGTTGTTATCCGCAATGAATTTATCGAGGACATCTTCCTTCACGCGCACAAAATAACGCATAACATCAGGAGGCCGGACATCCAGGCCGATGCTGCGATGATCGTCAATGGTGGCGAGCTTTTCGGATTTATCGATTTTAAAGTACGGCTTGATATATGTTTCTTGAATTTCAGCGCAGACGCTGACATCCAAGAGGGCAATGTGCAGCATGTAATCATCGTGAAGCACTTGTCTGGAGACGCCCAGCGCTTCGGGAACAAATCCGACAGCGCCGATGCCTCCGCCTTTTCCATTGCCCCGGTTGTGCATCTGAGCGGATGGCTCAAAAATATTTTTCCCCGTCACCGGAATAGAACTGATAAATCCTGTGACGCCACAGCCGCCTTCTTCTTCAGTGTTCAGACTTAAGGGCGGCACCTGGCTGCAAATTTCTGCACGTGATCGTGTTATTTTTTCAACGTTGTCCATTATTCATTGCTCCGTGGAAAGGCTGAAGGCTGAAGGCCGGTGACTGAAGGGTAAGAATCATTATTGTATGTCCTTTCCTTCGGCCTAAACACCTTCAGGCTATACGCCTGTTTTATTTACTGTAATCTATATGTTCTAACAAATCTGTCCGGCCAACAAGCTCTCTGACGCTCCTCATCCCAAACTTTTGGAGGATATCAACCAGCTGCAAATTCCAGGCATGATACATATTCACCAGACGCTGCGTTGCCCATTCTTCGTTAAACAAATCGGCCAATACCGAATCCGTGGAGGCAATGCCCCGTGCGCATCCCCGGCCTGATTCGCAGTTTCCGCAACGGACGCATTCCAGAGAAACCATTTCTGCTGTGCCGATAACCGCGCCATCCGCGCCCAGGCAAATAGCTTTGACCAAATCGTGAGCCGTTCGGATACCGCCTGAAGCAATAAGCGTTACCGCATCCCGCGCGCCTTCATCTTTCAAGAAATTATGAACTTTCGATATCGCGTATTCGATGGGCATGGCGATGTTCTTCTTAGCTATGTCCGGCGCCGCGCCGGTGCCGCCGTAGCCGCCGTCAATGTGAATGATATGCGCGCCGGCATAGTATGAACCGACAGCCACCATATCCACATCATTGGGTGTCGAAACCTTAACGGAAACCAACGCGTTAGGATTCATTTGTTTGATCCAGTCAATATGTTTCTTGTGATCTTCGATGGAATACACCGAGTGAAACGGAAAAGGTGAAAACAAAGAAGTTCCTTTGACCGCTTCGCGCATCCGCGCAACGCTTTCCGTGTTTTTTTCTCCCAGGAGATGCCCGCCCAGGCCTGGTTTGGCACCCTGAGCGTATTTGAATTCAACTATTTTTACCCGCTGGATGGTTTCTTCGCGCACGCCAAACAAACCCGTTGCCACCTGTGTGATGACGTGGTCATTATAAGGTTGCAGCACTTCCGGGTATCCTCCTTCACCGGTACAGGTAAAAGTATTCCAGGCCGTTGCATTGCGTGCCTTGGAAACCATGGTTGGCAGACTGACGGACCCGAAGGACATGCCGCCGCCATAGACCGGTGTGGAAATGACAACATTGGCGCGACCATCATTTCTCCGGTTTAAGGGAATCTCCGTTGATATTTCGAACTTATCAATGGTTGGCCGTCCGGCAGGAAACTTGAGCCTCAACTTATCGAAACCGCCGCCGGAATTACCCGTATTGTATTCCAGATCCTTGCGTTCGGGGGGATAGCCGGTTTCCGCCATGATCCAGGTTCCGGTGATCATATCCGCCGTCCACCGATAATCGCCGAGCGTTTGATACATGGGGTTCAAAGTGACGCTCAGGGCCTTGCGCGGACACTTGGCCACACAATAAAAATCATTGTTCTGGCATTCAAGCCCGATGCATTTGTAGTCGATCGGCACACTCATCTTGTTGTGCCCTTCGAGCCTTTCATGAACGCCGTAAGGGCATGATTTTGCGCACGTACCGCAGTTGATGCAGGTGCTGGATCTTGTGACTTTATACTTTGGCACCTGGTGCTTAAAGCGCGACGGCATTCTTTTAATTTTTACAGTTGTTGGTTTCATACGTTTGCTTTTTCTCTATTTTTAAATAGTTTTCCAAAAGTTTCATTATCGATTTCCTCAAAGAAGATGGCCCTTCCGGTTTCACCGCGCAAACGGCGTGCCTCCCGGATGCCCATCGCGCCCATGACTTCCAGAAGCTGCGAATGCCATGCGCCCATGAGGTTAACCACCCTATGCATTACCGTTCGCACCGCAATCTTGTCCAGACCTTCAGGGAACAATAACAATTTCTCCGGCTCTTCATACAGTCTTGCACCTAGCGCGATGAGCAGCGGCAAATCGATGGCGGTTAAATCCGCGCCGCAAAGCATGGCCTTGGGCACATGTTCGGCCATCGCGATTCCGCCGGAGAAAATAATCGTCACTTCATCACGGATTCTGTCCTCCACCAGCTTCAGATGCACAGCGCGGATAATATCTTTGGCCAGGCGTTTGTTTGTATCTGACGGGCCATTAATCTCCATGCCGCGATAATCGGCCACGACATGGATGATCTCCGCGCCGCTTTGAGCAAGCCTAGCAACAGTGGCTTCCACAGACTTGGTTGCGGGAACGCGAATAATAGTAAGCCCGTTGTTTATTTTTTTAATTTTTTCCTGCAGCGCAGGTAGCATACTTAATATTTCATCGTTATAATCAAGCGCTACCATTCTTACAGATTTGATCAACGCTGAATGCTTATCAATTTCTTTATGGGACATTAATGGAATGATATTTTTCAGATATTTTTTGATGTCCGCTGCAATATGATCCGGGGATAAGATGATGCAGGTATTGAGTTCCGCAGCCGCTCTCACAATGGCCACTTTCACATTCGGACTTAAATTATCCTGGGGGAAATCAAAGATGATCGGAATCGGAATATCTATGGTATCATGAATTTTCGATAGTAATTTCCCGCATTCATCAAAGCTCAGGTGATTGAGTTTCCTGCCCAGTTCCACCGAAGTGCTGATGTATTCCCGTCCGTGAATTCCGTCGCGTGTCGGGCGGACAATTTCCGACATGTCGGTCCACATGCTGTCAAACCCCGGTCCGGTAAACGGGCCGCGATAACCTGCGCCGGTAACCGGAACCTTGCCATCCTCGGCCTGCTTCCATAAGGTAAGGAACATATCGGACTTCCAGTAGGAACCGCCGATATTTGAGAAGTCTTTATCGAGAGATTTTTCAAGTGCTCCGCGCGGGCATTCCTGAATGCATCGGAAGCAGTTTCTGCAAACCACTGTGTTCGGGTCGGCCATCTTGCGTGGATCGCCGCCTTTACCCCGTTTATGCGCTTCATAAATGCACACTTTGGTGCACCTGCCGCAATTGATACAGTTTTCTCCCCGCTCGATCTTGAATTTGTAAATATAATCCAGATTAAGCGGCGTTACTTTTGGGTGAATGTGATATTTCTTTGGCATAGTCTTTAATTCATCTTTCTATAGGCTAAAGGCTGAAGACCGACCCCCTTTCTGACCTAAAGGTCACACGAGGGCGCGCGAGGCTGAAGGGTAAGAATCATAATGTTCTTCCTTCAGCCTAATAACCTTCGGCCTTAATTCCTTTATTATTTGTAGTTCAGCTATTCCGATCCACCATTTCCCAGTAATCTTTACTATCATCAACTCTTTTGAGAAATTCAGCAATTTTTTCTTCGGGACGGCCAAATTTAGCTTCCACTCTCTTTTCCAGAGCATCCCAGAGCATCATCAGTTCCAGGTTGGTTTGGCATATTTCCTCACAGGCTCTACAATGCATGCACATAAATACATTTTCAGCTTCCTCTTTGGTGACCGGCCGGCCTTCAATGAGTTTTTTCGCCAGAGCAATTTTACCTTTTGCCGTGACTTCTTCATTTTTAGTGACGAGGTATGCGGGGCACACGGCAATACAGTTTCCGCATTTAGCACAGGCGTGAGTCGTCAACTCAAAATCAAGACTATCAATTTTCTGGTCCTTCCCCATCAGCAGGGTCGCAATTTTCCCGACAACCGGTGACAGCAAAATCAGCAAGTTGATGGAAAAACGAAAGATTGCCGGCCGAAAGATAACTGCAGGAATATTGCAGAATTTTGATTGAATTCCAAAAAACTTGCCCGGATTCATGATATTATTCGGATCAACTTTTGCCTTATAGGCCAGTAAGTTCTGTTTCTTTTCGCTGTTGTATAGATGATCGATGAAAGCGGCATTCCAGATACCCAATCCGTAGGGCTCGGCTCCCATGGAAACGGCCGTTTGCGTAAGCATCGTCTGCAGCGGTAAATCGATATAATATCTCTTCTTTCTGGAATCGCAGAGAAAATTGGTCATGATCAGGGCCGTCTTTTCATCAATAATATAAGAATCGATGAATATTTCCACGCCAAAATTTGCACCCAATTTTTTTGCTTTTTTAATAAAGGCCGCGGCTGAAGCAATTGGAATGATACTTTCACTGGCCAAAATGGTTGGTCCAAGACGCTTTGTTTTCATTCCAAACAGGCGCTCATTCCATAAATAACTTGCCACATAGCGAGGTGCTTCATCAAGATTATCCGTTTGCAACGCGATTTTTAAAAACTTTTCATCGTCCTCGAGAGTGCTGAACTCCAGCAGAACTCCGGCACTCTTTTTAAATACCTGGGAATGCATGAGTTGATTGACATCACTTAAGTGAGTTTCATCCAGAAAGCGGATAACATTAGGCTTGGCGCTCTGTGCTTCTTTATTTTTAAGAAAATTTTGAATAAAATCAAAAGCAGCGCCGTCGCTCCCAAAATAAAACAAATGCGGGTAAGAAGCCTGGGGAACATCGCGTAATTTGAGATTCACCTCAACAATGATTCCAAATTCCCCTTCCGTGGAAACATAGTACATAAAATCAGGATCGGTAGGTGTAATTTTTTTAGATTCGCCAGACGGCGTGATAACGGTCATGGACACAATCTGCTGAATTAAATGGCCATATCGAAAACTGTTGATGCCATAGCCGCCCGTCGCAATCCAACCGGCAACAGTGGAAAACTTGCTCGATGGATAGGTCATCAGACATAAGCCCTCTTTTTTGGCCAAAATGTCAATATCGCTCCACCGGGCTCCTGCTTCAACCGTTATGGTTTTTTGTGCCTTGTTAAAATAAAGAATATTTCTGAAAGGAGATAAATCAACAACAATGCCGCCATTGGTCGGGATGACGCCTCCAAATCCCCATGACGCCGCTCCTCTTGGTATTACGGGCACTTTTTTTTCATTGGCAAACATCAGAACTTGTTTTATCTCATTCACATTTTTAGGCTGGACGACAAAATCAGGTTGTATTTCAAAGAATGTTTTGGTCATGATGGTCGGTACATCACCAATATCATGGCTGTACATTTCTTTTTCTTCAACTTTGTCGATAATTTTTATATCGCCCGCGATTTTTTTAAATTCTTCTACCAGCTTCATGTTTTATATTTCTCTTCCGTTACTATATTAATGATAAATCATTGAAACTCAATTTATCAATGCTGCGATTAATCTTTATTAGCAAAATGAATGCCAATGGCCAACTTTAAATGAATAAGGAACTGATAATGGAACAACAAAGTGAATTATTTTATAGAAAATTAAGTTCTAAAAGAAGAATTGGTGAATTATCAACAATTATAATTCTACAATATTGTTGTTTTACGAAAACAGCAAATACATAATTGTTCTTTTTTATGTTTTTAAGTGTCAACTTTACACATAAGATCCACCAAGTGAAGTGGTTTGTAGTTTTAATTCCAGCTTTGGGTTGCTAATGTATTCAACAATATTAAGATGGACGAATGGCTGCGCATTGTTATAATGTAGGCATAACATACATACATGGCATATTTTTCGCAACATGTTTATCCATTAAACTTGCAAGCTCTTTTGTATATTGAGCCTGTCTTAAAAAGATTTGATGGAAAATACCTTGTTGAAAACCTATTTTATAAGACGAATGGAGGAATTATGAAGAAATCAAGCCCAGTCATCGCATCGGAAAGAAATTATGTGATCGAAAAAGAGAAATTCGTTCCCGTGTCTGAATACTACGGCGAAGACACCTTTAACAATAAGGTCATGAAGGAGAAGCTGCCGAAGGATACCTATAAAAAATTAATGGCGGCGATCAATGAAGACAAGATTCTTGATTTAGCAACGGCGGATATCGTTGCCCACGCCATGAAAGAATGGGCGCTGGAAAAGGGCGCCACCCATTTTGCTCACTGGTTTCAGCCGATGACCGGTATCACCGCCGAGAAGCATGATGCGTTTGCCGACCCGTCCGGCGTAGGTGAAGTTGTGGAGAGATTCTCCGGCAAGCAGCTTGTTCAGGGCGAGCCGGATGCGTCGAGTTTTCCCTCAGGCGGTATTCGAGCGACTTTTGAAGCCAGAGGCTACACGGCCTGGGATATGTCTTCTCCGGCTTTTATTAAGAGAAACGGCATTTCCACGACGCTTTGCATTCCGACCGCCTTCATCTCCTACACCGGACAGGTGCTGGATAAAAAAACGCCGCTCTTGCGTTCGATCCGGTCGCTGAGCCGCAGCGCAGTGAACATGCTCAAACTGCTGGGCGCCAAAAATGTGAAAAAAGTTAATTCTAACCTGGGACCGGAGCAGGAATATTTTTTAATCGATATGGATTATTTTTATAAACGTCCTGATTTGGTGTTGGGTGGCAGAACAGTTGTCGGCGCGCCTCCGGCCAAAGGGCAGGAACTGGAAGATCAGTATTTCGGCAGCATTAAGGAAAGAATTTCATCCTACATGCACGATGTGGAAGAAGAGCTCTTCAAGCTGGGTGTTCCGGCCAAAACAAGGCACAATGAAGTTGCGCCCAGCCAGTACGAACTAGCTCCTGTGTATGAAGAAGCCAATCTCGCGGCCGACCACAATCAACTGGTAATGGACACGCTTAAATATGTCGCTAAAAAACATCGCCTGGCCGCGCTGCTGCATGAAAAACCGTTTGCCAAAATCAACGGATCGGGCAAACATGTCAATTGGTCGCTGTCTGATAATAATGACAATAACTTGCTTAATCCCGGCACGACGCCGCAGGATAGTATTCAGTTTCTTGTGTTCCTGATCGCTACGGTTCGCGCCGTCTATAAACATGCCGATATTCTGCGCGCAGCGGTTGCGTCTTACGGAAACGATCACCGTCTGGGTGCCAATGAAGCCCCTCCGGCCATCATCTCGGTTTTCCTGGGTGAAAAGCTCACCGAGATTCTGACCAACATCGAGAAAGGCACCGTGACCAAAGCGACCAAAGAAGAAATTATCGATCTGGGCATTTCTGCGTTGCCTCAGGTCAGCAAAGACAATACCGATCGCAACCGGACATCGCCCTTTGCCTTCACCGGCAATAAATTTGAGTTCCGTGCGGTGGGTTCGTCGCAGTCTATTGCCTCTCCGGCGCTGGTGATTAATACCATCGTAGCTGAGAGCCTTGATGAACTGGCCGAAAAAATTAAAACTAAAGATTCAAAGAATATCAATCAGGCAGTCTTTGAAGTTTTAAAAAACGAGATCAAGTTGATATCGCCGATTCTTTTCAACGGCGACAACTATACCAAGGAATGGGAAGCCGAAGCAAAGAGACGAGGTCTGCCCAATGAAAAAACAACGCCTAGCGCTTTAAAAGCGTTAATCACCACTAAGGCTTTGAATCTTTTTGAAAAATACGAAGTACTTTCCAAAGAGGAGCTTAAATCCCGATACCTGATTCATGTAGAGCGCTACATTAAAGATCTGGAAATCGAGGTTAACTGCCTCAACAACATTTGCATGAGCCAAGTGATTCCGGCGGCTGTGGATTATCAAAAGAAACTGGCGAAAGCGATCATCGGTACGAAAGAAGCTCTTGGTTCAGGCGCGGTGATATCTTCCCAAACGGAACTTTTAAGGAAAATACTTGATCTAATTAACAATATCTATACGGCCAACAAAGATATTCAGGCCAAGGTGGAAGCGGCAAACGCCATCCATGACGAGCAGAAAAAGGCCGAGACACTTTGTGCCAAGGTCAAACCGAAGATGGATGAGCTTCGTGAATATGTGGATGCTCTGGAAAATCTTGTAGATGACGAAACCTGGCCTCTGCCAAAGTTCTGGGAGATGTTGTTTATTTGTTAATGTTGATTCAGAATGCAGAAAACGATCTCTAGGGCAGACCGTTTTCTGCATCTTTTTTATAATTGACGAGTCAGGGAAAAAAGGCTAGACACTCTCCACTTGTGAGATGCGTATAGGGAAACTGTTCATGCCAGGGGTTAACTTGCGTATCCAAGCAGTATCATTCATATTCACACAATATTTTACCTAGATCCACCGCCAGATGTTTTTTGTTGGGAGATAAAATATCAATGCCGCTTTTGAATCAAAAACGAAAAGCTTTGTTAGTTTTGGAAGACGGCAGTGTTTTTGAGGGTTTTGCCTTTGCGGGTGAAGGTGAAACACTGGGGGAAGTCGTCTTCAACACGGGCATGACCGGTTATCAGGAAATCATCACCGATCCTTCCTATAAGGGCCAGATCGTTACCATGACCTATCCGCTTATCGGCAATTACGGTATTAACGATGAGGACATGGAGTCGGCAGGCATCCATCTGGAAGGTTTTATCGTCAAGGAATATCAGCCAAACCCCAGTAACTGGCGAATGAGCAAAAGCCTCAAATCTTTTCTGGAGGATTCCGGAAAAATAGGCATGGAAGGCATCGACACGCGCTCTCTTACACGACGCCTAAGGCTGTCCGGTTCGATGAAAGGGATTATTTCCACCGAAACCGGCGACATCTCGGCGCTGCTCACAAAAGTACAGCAATATCCCGGTCTGGTTGGCCGCGATTTAGTCCGAGAAGTCTCCTGTCAAACGCCTTACTTGTGGAAAAAAGGCGCGCCCCATGCAGGCAAGCTTCCCTCCAAAAAACCAGTTAAAAAATTACGGGTTGTTGTTCTCGACTGCGGCGTCAAATATAACATCCTGCGTCTCCTGGAAAACAGCGGCTGTGAAGTGCTGGTGCTGCCTGCCTTTGCGACGGGTGGCGAGATTCTGGCTCTGAAGCCGGACGGCGTCTTGTTATCCAACGGGCCCGGCGATCCGGCGGCGCTTCCTTATATAGTAGCTGCCGCCCGCGAAGTAATCGGACGGACGCCTGTCTTCGGCATCTGTCTGGGGCATCAGATTATCGGTCAGGCCATCGGCGGCCATACGGAAAAGTTAAAATTCGGCCATCACGGCATTAATCAGCCTGTTAAAAATCTGGAAACGGGCAGAGTCGAAATCACATCTCAAAACCACGGCTTTGTTGTCGTGCCGGAATCGGTCGAAAGCAAAGCTGATAAATCCTACACGAATTTAAACGACGCGACGTCCGAAGGCATGAAGCTGCCCCTGGTCATGAGTGTACAGTATCATCCGGAAGCAGCGCCGGGACCTCACGATACGGAATATCTGTTTTCACAGTTTGTTGATACGATGAAAAACAAAAAGGGGAAAACAAAGTGATTCTCATCATTGATTTCGGCTCTCAGTATAATCAGTTAATTGCCCGCCGGGTAAGGGAAAATAATGTTTACTGCCAGATTGAACCACCGGACATCTCCCTTGCCACCATCAAAGCGCTTAAACCCGAAGGAATAATTTTATCCGGTGGCCCGGCAAGCATCTATAGTAAAGGTTCCCCGCGGGTCGATATAGGCATTCTTAAATTAGGCATTCCTGTTCTGGGCATCTGTTACGGCCTGCAATATATGGTGGATTCTCTGGGCGGGAAAGTGATCGGTTCGACCAAACGGGAATATGGCTTTGCCGAGCTGCTGATTAAAAAGCAAAAAGGTATTTTTAACGGCGTGAATAAGAAAACGCAGTGCTGGATGAGTCACGGTGATTCCATAGGCTCTCTGCCTGCCGGATTTACCATTACCGCTGCCACCGCCAATACGACGGTTGCGGCAACCGAAGATGTCCAACGCAATTTTTACGGTCTGCAATTTCATCCGGAAGTTATTCATACCAAAGAAGGCAAAAAGATGCTGGCCAACTTTTTGTTTGATATTTGCCGGTGCAAAAAATCCTGGTCAATGAAATCTTTTGTTAAACATGCCGTCGAAGAAATCCGCCAGCAGGTTGGTTCCGAAAAAGTAATCCTGGGTCTTTCCGGCGGTGTTGATTCCTCTGTCGCTGCCGTTTTACTCCACAGGGCTATCGGCAAACAACTCACCTGCGTTTTTGTGGATAA
>JANYAF010000277.1 GCA_025355175.1 Deltaproteobacteria bacterium
AAGAAAAGGAACGACGTCCGGCGGGAAAGAAAAAGCGCTCAGCGTGGAAGGGTCCGATCCGGCGGATTTGCTGATTAATTTTCTGCGGGAGATTTTATATCTTTTTAATGGAGAAGCGCTGATCATCGGGAAATGCGAAATTACAAAGTGCGGTAATAAGACATTGGCCGCAACATTATTGCTTGAGCCCTACAATAAAAAGAAGCATATGATGAAGACAGAGATCAAAGCCGTTACGTATCACGGGCTGGCTGTTGAAAAGATGAAGAAGGGGTGGAGGGCGAGGGTGATCTTTGATGTATGAGCACGGTATCTTAAAATACCCTGACCGCCTTCGGGGCTGTGTCGCAATTCTGTTTTGTCATTACGAGACGCCTCTCAGGCGTCGTGGTAATCTAGAGAAAGTATATTATGTCAGAAATTATTTTAGAAAAACTGGATGACAACAGATGGCTAGTGCCTCAGACCGGCTTAATGCGCGTGCCGGGGATTATCTATGCCAATGAAAAAATATTTGATCTGCTTAAAAACGATGAGAGCGCCAGGCAGGTAGCCAATGTGGCGCACCTGCCGGGCATAATCAATTATTCGCTGGCCATGCCGGATATCCACTGGGGGTATGGCTTTCCCATCGGCGGTGTGGCGGCTTTTGATCTGGAAACGGGCGTCGTATCGCCGGGTGGTGTCGGCTACGACATTAACTGCGGCTGCCGCCTGATGGCCACGGGACTCACCCTTGCCGACATCAAAGATAAAGTTAAAGACTTAACCACAGCGTTATATCAGCGTATTCCGACAGGTGTCGGCTCTACCGGCTATGTTAAACTTTCCGGTAAAGATCAGAAAAAGGTACTTGAAGACGGTGCAGATTGGGCGGTCAAAGCCGGTTTCGGATCAGCTCAGGATTTGGAAACAACCGAAGACGCTGGTTGTATAAGCGGCGCCGATCCGGAGCAGGTATCAAAGCGGGCATTGGAACGAGGAAAACAGCAGCTGGGCACGCTGGGTTCCGGTAATCACTTTCTGGAAATTGAAGTTGTCCAGGACATCTTTGACGAAAAAGCGGCGCAGGCGTTTGGTTTACGCAAGGGCCAGATCGTTGTCATGATCCACACCGGTTCAAGAGGTTTGGGCTATCAGATTTGTGACGATTATCTGGCGTTAATGGTCAAATATCAAGCTGAAACAGGCATCGCTTTGCCGGATCGGCAATTGGCCTGCACCTATCTGGCCTCCGGGCGGGGACACAATTATCTGGCGGCCATGGCCTGTGGCGCCAATTATGCCTGGGCCAACCGGCAGATTCTGATGCATTTGACGCGCGAGGTTTTGGAAAAAACCTTACATATAGCTCCCCGCGAGTTGGGGGCGCGTTTGGTCTATGACGTCTGCCACAACATCGCCAAAATCGAATCGTTCAATATTGCTGGTGTTGAGAAAAAACTTTGCGTGCATCGTAAAGGTGCGACACGCGCCTATCCCGCAGGTCATGAAGCAGTTCCTGCACGCTATCGCAGTGTCGGCCAACCGGTCCTGATTCCCGGAGACATGGGAACGGGTTCTTATGTTCTGGTTGGTCAGGAAAAAGCCATGTCCGAGACTTTCGGCAGTGCCTGTCATGGCGCAGGCCGTGTGATGAGCCGCACCCAGGCAATCAAGACCAGCCGGGGCCGCTCCATCAGCCGCGAAATGGCCGATCAGGGTGTTTTGGTGATGGCGAGCAGCAAAGGAACTCTCAACGAAGAAATGCCGGAGGCCTATAAAAATCTCAATGACGTCGTTCAAGTGGTTCATGATGCGGGGATTGCCCGCAAAGTTGCCAGGTTGAAGGCAATAGCCTGTATCAAAGGGTGACCATAAAAATCTTCCGGTTCGATTTGACTTTTTTACGAAGCCAGCATATGAATCCTCATTAATAAAAATGGAGAACAGCATGAGTGAAATCATTTTTGACGAAAATATAGATTGGGATGCGCGGGTTTTGTGCAGTGACGAGTCCTGCATCGGCACGATCGGCCCGGACGGCAAATGCAAAGAATGCGGCAAGCCTTATGAAGGCGTGCTCCCGGAAGGCCACGGTAGAGAGACGGTTCAACCTGGCGCCACGGAAGAAACAAAGTCTGTTTCGCCGGAAGACACAGATTCTAGCGACGATTGGGATAAAAGAGTATTATGCAGCGACGGCGCTTGCATCGGTATTATCGGCCCGGATGGCAAATGCAATGAATGCGGAAAGCCTCTATAATATCACCGTTTGTTTAACGGGCAGACCTTCAGACATTCATCACAATCTATCCAGTAATTGTGTCCCGCCGTGTTGATGACCCGCTCAATATTTTTCAAGCCTGCTTCACTGTTCAGGGCGAGCGGATAGATGGCGTGCTTGATCGTACGACCCAGACAAGTCATCTTGCTGAATTTCCCATCCGCGTCAAAGGCCTTGGCCGGACAGACCTTTGAGCAGGCCGTGCAGTTGGGGGGACAAGGATCAGGGGGAAGCAGGGGGTCAGCAGCGATCACCGCGTTCGTTACCACAGCTCCCAAGCGCAAAAGCGCGCCGTATTGCGGATGATATGTCAGACCGCTCCGTCCGAAGCGGCCGAGGCCAGCATTGACCGCGGCGTGCTTCAGTGACAAAATTCCCCAGGGTTCATATTGATGAAAAACCATCGGGGCATAGCTGGGAATAGGGACGGCCAGATACTTCCCGAGAGATTCGATAAAATTACAGAGGGCGAGAGATATTTCATCGATCCGCATATAGGCGCTATGATAAGTCCGGTGCAGGGCATAAAGATTGTAATCCGGTGATTTGAGCATTCCGCGGGGTACGGTAATACCGAAAACAATCACGCTTTGGGCATCCCGACAAATTCGTTTCGGGTGATGTGCTTCAGGCGCATCTGCAAAACGATCAACCGATGCGAAACCCAGATCAGTAACCTGTGGCTTCAAAAATGCTGTAATGGATTGTTTAAAAGTTTCACTCATCGTCAACCATCCTTGGCAAAAGACAGGCAACACAAACTGTTTTACAGACGACTTTTTTAATCATAGATACCTTTTATTTCCCTCCCCTCTTTCTCTCTTATGGTGACTTCATATCATTGTGTAACTGGAATTGCAAAAGGTTCCCACCGCTTAAGTAGTT
>JANYAF010000089.1 GCA_025355175.1 Deltaproteobacteria bacterium
GCACTTTTGATGGCCACCAACAAGGCACCATTATTTGCATCGCAAACACAATAACCAATATTCATATGTCAAAGTGCGGCTGCCGCCAGGCGGCTTGTTTATGTTGCTCAAATGACGTAAAATCATGCTGAATAGTTACAAAATATCAATAGCAAGGAGGAGTAAAATGATGATTACCATTTTATGCTCTGGTTCCAGGGGAGATATTCAGCCATATATTGCTTTGGCTCAAGCTTTAAAAAAACTCGGCAAAGAGGTTCGCATAGCAAGCGGAGGAAGCTTCGAAAGTTTTGTCACAGGCCATGGTGTAGGGTTCTATCCTCTTAGCGCGGATTACCAAAGCGCTGATATTGACCCGAAGCTTCTTAAGGATGCTCAAACATCGGATAATCCCATTAAAATGTTGTTAACCTTTAATAAAATGAAAAAATATGCGGGCATAATGACAAAGGAAATGTTTGATGCTTGTAATGACTGCGAGCTTGTTGTATACCATCCGGGCTGTACGATAGGATATTTTGCAGCGCGTGAAATGGGCATACCATCCGTTATGGCGGCACCGTTTCCAATGAACAGAACAAAAGAAGTTCCTTCAATCATCGCTTATGGGCGATATCGTTTGCCTAACGATTTCACATATACACTGCTGCAATCCATGCTGTGGATGGCATCCAAAACCGGCGTCGCCGCGTTTTGGAAAGAACATTTTGGAAAAATGCCCAAAAATTTTAATTGTCCATTTGAGCACGTTGATAAAAAACATCCTGCTGTAATTTCATGCAGTAATTATGTTTTTCCAAAGCCATCCGATTGGAATGCAAATATTCATCAAAACGGCTATTGGTTCATGGAAGAGACACAACAATTTAATCCTCCCCAAGAGCTGGAAACATTTTTGAAGTCTGGAGAAAAGCCGATATACATTGGTTTTGGCTCTGTATTTCGTGACAGTGAGCGGGACGAAATGGTTGCACTTAGTATTGAAGCTCTAAAAATAGCGGGTAAACGCGGCATTATTTCTGGAATGGGGATGGATATCAGGCTTCCCCCCGATATGCTAGCTGTCGGCCCTTTACCCCATACATGGCTTTTTGACAAGATGGATTCTGTTTGTCACCACGGTGGCGCAGGAACATCCGCCGCAGGCTTTCGCGCAGGAGTGCCAAGCGTAATAATTCCGTTTTCTAATGACCAGTTTGCATGGGCACATCGGTCATATGACCTCGGCGTAGGCACTCGTCCTATTTCAAGAAAACAACTGACGGCTAAACGGTTAGCTGAGGCATTTAAAGAAGTTGAAAGTAATTCGATACGTCAAAAAGCCTTAATGCTTGGCAAACAGATCAGAACCGAGAACGGAGCGCTTTCCTGTGCAAAAGTGATTGCGGAACTGTGCTAAATATAAGCCATATCGTAACATGATAACACAACCCAAAGCCAATAAAACAAGGCACCCTACACCAATCCGTAGAGTATCTTGCTCGTTGTTTATAATATGCCTCCACATCCACCGTCACACCGGACTTGAATTCCACGGTGAATTTATCCTCGTTGAATGAAACTCAGCAATGTCAACATCAGCCGCAGTTGAATCCACTATATGCGGAATGGGCGGAGTTCTATGAGGTCGCCGTCATCCCGGCACGGCCTCGAAAGCTCAGGCACAAAGCAAGCGTCGAAGGTGGCGTCGGATGGCTGGGAACCTGGCTGCTGGGGAGATTGCGCCAACGGCGCTTCTTCTCGTTCTCCGATCTGAATCGGGCAATCAGGGAAGTCATGGAGGAACTGGATGATGCGCCATACCAGAAGCGGCCCGGATCCCGGTTAAGCAGTGACATGGTGCGTGAATTGTCAACGGGCGAATGGATACGCCCCGGTCATGACCTGATTCTGACTGGAGCCGCCGGGACTGGAAAGAGTTATCTGGCATGCGCCCTGGGGAACAATGCTTGCCGCAATGGGATGAAAGTGCGCTATTACCGGATGACACGGCTTCTGACCGAGATGGCCATTGCCAGGGGCGATGGCACATACAACAAAATCATGAAGGACATGAAGAAGATCCAGCTGCTCATCCTTGATGACTTTGGCCTGACAGAATTTGTTCTCCTTGCCGCCAGGGATCTGCTGGAAATAATCGAGGAACGTCACGAGGATAGGACCGCGTTATTCTCCCGCCAGCTTCCTGTGTCGCTGTGGCATGAATTATTCCAGGACTCTACGGTTGCCGATGCTGTTCTTGACCGATTGATCTGCGGTGCGCTCAGAATTGAGCTGGGCGGGTCATTGATGCGGGAAAAACGAGCGAGAAAGGAGGTGACAAACCTTCCCGTTATGTGATAAGTTTTCATCATCGTTTCAGGTGTCCGGACAACGCCGGATTACCGTGTCCAGATCATACCGGATTGCCTGTCCAAGTCCTCCGGTATACGCATTTGAAATCGGAGCGGAGAAAATATGATAAGGAGCGTATTAACATGAAGAATGAAATACCACACTTGAATTTGTTTATGATGTGTGAAAAGCCAAACATAAGCGCATTTTGCGAACTGCACAAGGATTATCATTTTAAGCTTTGCAAGCCAAGCGAGCTTGATGTATGGAAATACTTAAGCATTAAGGACCCAAGGCATTTTGATTATATGACAGATTACTTTAGTCTCGTCTATGCCGCAAAAGAAGACCTATTTTTTCAAAAATGTCTGTTTGCCTGCGACAAGGACGATACCCC